>DAHVYC010000001.1 GCA_027327845.1 Candidatus Nomurabacteria bacterium | reverse complement strand
TTTCCAAAAGGTAGAAAAACTAAATGGTATTATATTCTTTAACCGTGTTTTAGTTTTAGAACAAGTAAAGACAGTGCTAACGCTAGAGTAATAGAACTCATAACAATAAGTGCTAGGCTATTTATTAATAAACCATAAACTGCCCAGAGTATTTGTCCAACAATGTTTATGAGCATCCAAGTTAGAGAAATGTCGCTAGTGGACTTTGTTCTCCAAGACTTTATGTTTTGTGGAATAAGAGAAGAAGCAACAAATATACCAGCAATAAATCCAATTATCTCTACGTTTAACATAAAACAATTATATCAGGTTATAGCCAAAACACACAAACCTAATGAGTATTTATAGAAAATTCGTGGGTGCCTACAGAGATTCGAACTCTGACTGAGGGTTCCACAAACCCTAGTGCTAACCATTACACCATAGGCACCATATTAAAAGCCCTACTTATAATTCGGACTTTCCTCAGTTATACCAAATTTATGGTTGGTAAGTCTAGCCAGCGCATAAAGTACGCTGGATAATCTATTAAGGTATGCCTTTGTACTCGCTTTGATTTCTTGCCTTCCTTCATCCGATACTGCCGTCACTCTCCTCTCCGCTCTGCGAGCAATGGTGCGAGCCGTATCAAAAAACGCTGCCAATTCTATTCCCCCGGAGATGAAAAATGATTTTATGGGCTTAAGTTCCTTTTCTATGGAATCAATAATAGATTCCAATTCTTTCACCTTTGGTTCGTCTATAGACATGGAAGCTCCAGCCAATTCCGCCTGGATTATGAATAAGTTTTTCTGTATCTCATGAATTATTTTATACACCGGAGTACCATCAGGAATGGAAAGCTCCTCTTTCCTGGATCTCACCTTGCAAATACCGAGAAAAGAGTTTATCTCATCGAGCGATCCGAGTGCTTCCGCTATGGCCGAGCTCTTGGAAATACGCTGGTCGCAACCGAACGTTTTAGTTGTCCCATTGTCTCCTTTTCTAGTGTAAAGCATATATTTATTATACAACTGTTATGGCAATTTTTTAATCATTTCCACTCCAGCAGATGGAGACATACCTCCAAAGATAATTTTATAAAGTATGTCCATAATCGGCATTTTAATCTTCTTTTTTATGCCCAATATCTTTATGTTTTGCACCGCCACTATACCCTCGGGGACATAATCCAACTTACCTATAATTGAACGGATATTTTTACCCTTCCCGATCTCTACTCCTATAGATCTATTTCTGGAATGTAATGTAAGATCTCCTATGCAAGTAAGCCCCAAAAAAGTGCTCATATCCCCTCCTAATGCTTTTCCTATCTTCGCTATTTCGCATACACCTTTCGTAAATATATATGCTTTGGTGTTGTCCCCATACTTAGCCCCTTCCGCTATGCCGACGAAAATCGTCACAGCATTCTTAAGTCCGGATCCGATTTGCACGCCAACTACATCTTCCGATAATTCTATGTGTAAAGATTCTGATTCCAGTTCTTTTTTTAATTTTTCTTTACCGGAAGGTCCGGAGAGTACCATGCCGGAAAATACCCCTTCTTTGAGTTCATGCGCCAGTGTGGGTCCGTAAAGAAAGAAAATTTTGTTTTTTAGTTTTCTCTTTAGGGCTTCTGAGAGAAGCTCGCCGTCGTTTGAAAATCCTTTCGAACATATTATGATTTTTGATTTGGTAATTTTATTTTTTAGCTTTAACAATTCCGGTACTACGGCAAAAGAAGGAAGAGAGACAAAAATAGCTTCCGCTTTAGATATTTCGCTCTCCGGCAAAACTTTATGGCCTTTTTTCTTCAAATAAGAAGCCATTACTGAACCGAATGCACCATTACCTAAAATCAATATTTTCATAGTGCCCAGGGGGGGACTCGAACCCCCAAACCTTGCGGTATATGCACCTCAAGCATACGCGTATACCAGATTCCGCCACCTGGGCTTGTAAACAAATAAACTGCGTATTTGTTTTTTCTTACAGAAAACCCCTCGCCCAGGTGTCGGCCTCCTTCGGATAAAAACCAAAGCAGTTTGGTTTTTATCCACCTGGGCATATCTCAATACTATCATAAAAACAGAAACTCGTCGCAGGCGTACTTTTTAGAAAACATTGCGCAGGCTGGCGAGCCGAGCATAGCAAATTTTCAGCAGAAAATTATCCGTGTTTTATAAAAAGTTATGCCAAGAAAGAAGTTCTAGTTTTTTACCTCTTCTTCCTCTTCCAGGGTGACAGATCGCAATTTTCTCCTGACGTCCCTTACTGCTTTTTCTCTCACATAATACAATTTTGATTTTCTAGCTCGCGATTTTTTGGTAATTTCGATTTTATCTATAGCTGGAGAATAAAGCGGAAATATTCTCTCTACTCCTATGCCGGAAGTAACTTTCCTCACGGTAAAAGTCGCGCCTATTTCTTGCCCATGTTTCCTGGCCAATACTATGCCTTCAAATGCCTGAAGTCTTGTCTTGCCTTTCTCGTCCAAAATCTTGGACCATACACGGAGTGTATCGCCAGCGCTGAAGTTAAGCTTCTTTCTTTCCTCGACATCCACAGAGGTCAACTTTTTAATATCAATTTTGTTTCCAGCCATAATTCCACTAATTTAGCATAAGGGTTATGTTTTTGCAAACCTATAGAAACTCCCCCTGATAGCAATTTACGCAATAAACTATCTCCGGTCGGCCGGGAGCATAGGGGGTATAGATTTTCGTTCCGCACTTAGCACAGTTTCTGTGATACATACCCGGTTTTGTCATTCTATTAAATCTTTCATTCTCTCTGCATTTAGGACACTGATGGGGTACAGGTAAATTCATTTTCCGAAGCAAATCAAATTCGCCTTTAGCTATTCTGTAGCCATTTGCACACGAGTCACATTTTATAATCTCATCTAAAATATTTTCGCGCGTATCAACAATCCTATCCGGCAATAAATTTGCATTTAGGGTTGTGTTGTAAATTTTGCTATCTTCTTCGGACCATATATACCCCTCCTTCAGTGCCTCCTCCTTGGTCTTTGGAAAAAACTTTTGAGCATTTGATTTATTGTAAGGGAACAAACTAAGTTCAGGAGGAAAAAATTCTCCATAATAATATTTGCGGCCTAAATTATCTATATACGGATTCACTTTCATTTCTTCAATAATTTTTTCTTTCAATGCTTCATATTCTTCCTTGGGATAAATTTTGTTTAAAATAGCGTATTGTTTCCTTTTTAAAGAGACACAACCAAAATTATTTTTACCGGCGATACACCATAGACAATATTCCAAATTTAGCGAATCGGGAAAACATTCAGCGGAAAATTTCACTTGGCTGGCATTTTCACCAACAGACGGACATTCATATATAAGCTCGGCATTATTCCCCCAACCGGAGTAATCCATGCAATCCTTGGCTGTCGGCACTGAAATAAATTGGCACCATTTACAGTTCTCGGCTCCGTTCACTAGATATATTTCCTTGGAGTTCTTGGAGGTATAGACATGCTCTCCCGTTACGTTCAAATTAAGGGAATGGCCGTTATACTCCCTGTATGGTTTGGTAAACCAAAACTTATGTGCTTTTTCTTTCATTCTTTGTAAACTTGACCATGATTCTAAGTTTAACTCCCTTAATTTGTTATCGTATTCTTCTTTCGAATATTTCACATTAAAAATATAATTCGATGCTCCACGCAAATTTACACAACCAATGCAGTTAGTGCAACTGTAACAGTTTCTAGAAAACCAAACATCCACACAATTATCGCATTCATCTGAAAAAAATGTTTTGTAGTTTTTAGTAAAACCGATTGATTCATAACATAGCTCGGAATCATATCCTCTTATACAATCAGCACTATGCTTCAACCCCTTAAGGAGGGATGAATAATAAACATCTTCGCAATAATCCGCCCAGAAAGTGAGATAGCAATTTTTACACCAGGAAATTCCGTTGGAATACTCCGAGTTTTTTATGGTCGTGTGATTAACATCCAACGATAAAAACGGAACTTTTTCTCGAAGCTCTTTAATTTGGTATAAAAAAGGTCGTTTAGGATCATAGTCCAAGGCATATTCGGTCCCATCCCAATCATCCGCCCAAAAACAAGACGGGCAGTAAGATACTACTTTTTGTTCAGGTGGATACATAGATAAAATTTTCTTGCTGCACTTGTCGCAATTACGTAAAAACACGCTCCAGGTATCTACAAAAGCTAGTCTCCTCACCATTCTGCACTCTGGGCACCAAGTCGGCGGAGGCACTTTCATTTTTTCGTAAAATCCAAAGTCCTCCGGCTCGATGGTGAAGTCTTTTTTGCATGATTGGCAGACTTTGGTTTCTGATTCGTGTCTCATATGCTTATTCTATAAGTTAAAAATTAAAAACTACTTCTAATACACTTCTCTTTGGTAGCAAGACTCACAACAAACTATCTCCGGACGATCTGGGGCATAGGTAGTTTCGAATTCATTAGAGCAGCCTGGTTTCATGCATTTCCTGTGCCAGAGTTTAAGTGGATTTCTTTGTTTCACTCTTTTATGGCGACGACAGTTTGGGCACAATCTTGGTAAAGGTAAATTCATTCTTCTATAAAAAGAAAGATCATAGGGCAATATTTTGAAAGCTGTCATACAATTTTCTTCACAATTTCCTTTATGTTCGCAACCGATCACTTCGCCTAAAATGGAATCTGAAACCTCTTCTATGGCATCTGGCAGTTCATTCGAAGATTTAGTTATACCATAATTTCTTTTTTGTGGTTCTACCCATTTATAACTATTTTCCCTGGCTTCTGTTTCTTTCAGAGGAAAATATTCTTGTGCAGTAGTCTCGTTATAACCAAATGGAGAAAATTCAATTGGGAAAAACTCGCCATATCTATATACCCTCTCCTTTTTATCAACAAAAGGTTTATCATTCATATGTTTTATTATTTTTGGTATCAATTCTTCGTATTCTTCCTTGGTATACTGTTTATTTAAAATACAATATTGTTTTTTCTTTAATCCAACACAACCAAAAATATGAGAAGTCCCGGGGTTGGTTACGCTATATTGCACATCACTCGAATTGGTCCAGATCCCCCAACCAAATTTTACATTAGATATGCCATCCCCTGATTGAAGACATTCATATACCATCTCTATATTGTCTCCATAATGAGTAAAATCATAAGTGGTCTTTATCGGTCCATTTGAACAAAAAGTCAAAAATTTGGAGTCCTCAGCGTTAGCAACTCCAAAACATGACTTTGCATTCTTAGATCTTTCCAGATAATCCCCGGTAACATTTACATTTTGGACACCAAAATAATACCTCTTTGGAAACTTTATCCAGAATTCTGAGATCTTTTCCTTTATATTAGTAAGCTTTTTGTGGGACTCTAATTTAAAAGATTCCACCTTCCTTTCATACTCTTCTTTTGAATACTGTTCATTAAAAATACAATGACTCTTTTTATCCAAATTCACGCACCCAAAACAATTATTGCATCCGTGGAGGCCATAGGAAAAAGAAACATTTATGCAATCTTGGCAGTTTTGAGAAAAAACAGTTTGATAACAATTTATGCAGGTGACAATCTCATAACACAACTCACATTTTCTCGCCATCGTTATGTCTTGAGAGTCTTTGCAATAAAAAGCACCGCTACCGTAAGAAACATTCTCGTCAAAGGTTCCATCGTGCAATAGATAGCAATTTTTCATATCATTGGCTAAATTGCAGTACTGAGAATTAATCATAGTGGTACCAAAAGCAAAAAGGTTGGGTGCAGGCACCTTACGAAAAAGCTCAAAAAACTGCTCTATAAACGGTTTGGAAAAATCCAAATCCATTTTATATATAGAGGCATCCCATCCATCTCCCCAATAACATTTATCGCAATAAACCAAGTCGTGCGACTTATCACTGTATATAGAAATCATTTTTTTTCCGCATAAATCGCATTCTCTCGGGTAAAGTCCATTTTCATTACGCCAAGCCAACCTCCTCTGTAATCTGCACTCCGGGCACCAAGTCGGCGGAGGCACTTGCATCTTTTCGTAAAATCCGAAATCATCCGGCTCGATGGTGAAGTCTTTTTTGCAATTTTGGCATTGTCGTGTTTCTGATTGCATTTCTTTGCATCTACGCTATAGCGTAGATTGAATTTTAGCCTATTGCCCTTTTACTATTTTAGCAAATTCTTTAGGTATTAGTGATTCAATTTTTATTTTTTTACCATTTAACCCTTTAAATTCAATGCTTTTAGCATGTAGGGCAAGCCTGTCGAGTCCTTTGGGGCAAACACCCTTAGGGTCATATAAAGAATCGCAGACTACCGGATGGTTGATGTACTTCATATGCACTCGGATTTGATGCGTCCGTCCTGTTTTAGGATGGATCTCTAAATAAGAGAGAGGCAAAGTGCATTCATTTTTCGGGTCTCTCACAGGCCGACGGGCCGAGAGTGAGCGCTCCGCGAGCACGCGGAGACAGCGACCCGAAAAATGAATGCACTTTGCCTCGAATCTTTTCAATACTTTGTATTTAGTTATTGCTTCACGCATCTCTCCCCTTGCTCCGCGCCCGGCGAGCCTACGACGAAAATCCTTCGGGCTCCTGCCTATGGGTTTGTTTATTATCTCATGATCTTTTTTTACAAAACCGGAGACGATAGCGTAGTAAGTCTTCTCTATCTTCCTATCCATAAATTGCTTTTTGAAATAAGCGAAGGCCTCTTTGGTTTTCATAATCAGAAGAACCCCGGACGTTTCTTTATCCAACCTATGCACTATGCCGGGGCGATCTATTTCTTCTCCGCTGAAAGTCACCGGCTCGCCTATTCCTTTTAACTTCGGATATTTTTTAATTACCCAATCTGTTATTGTTTCTTCCTTGCTTCTCCCATCTTCATGTACCATCACTCCTGATGGTTTATCAATAGCTAGAATGTCCTTGTCTTCGTAGAGAATTTTTAGTTTCATAAAATAAGTTTGGTCACAGCTCTCGACTCGCCGTAGCATTATGGACTCACAAAACTTTCAGTTTTGTGCCCCCGCGAGGAATCGAACCTCGAATAGCGGCTTAGAAGTCCGCAGTTATATCCATTTAACTACAGGGGCGAAAGGTACTATGTGCGCGGTAAGAGACTCGAACTCCTGACCCTCCCGGTGTAAACGGGATGCTCTACCAACTGAGCTAACCGCGCATGTTTGGGCGTTGCCACAGTTTAAATTAACATTTTTACAAAGAAGGGTCAATAATCGGCGAAGGAGAATTTAAAATTTCTATAGATCTTTTTTCTCGTCCGGCAAAATATTGTAACACTTTATCTAGTCTATCCGCCTTTACGGCTTCCTGTGCCGGAATTTCCACAGAAGAAACATCAGCTCCGTTGTTCACTCTCGAAAAGAGAATAAAACCGAAAACGAATGCGCCTAAAACAAGAATAACGGTCGAAAGCAAAATATACTTCCAATAAATATTAGGTTTGTTGCCTAACTCAGTTTTTTTAAATTTTTTCTTCTTTTTTAAAAAGTTAAGGTCCATACAAGTTATTTATTAGAAAAACTTAAAACTTTTATACCCAGGGTGGCCACCCATTTATAGGGTCTTATATTCTTGTCGGCCGAAGTACTGTAAATACTGGTATTCTGCACATCGGCAGTGGTAAATTCTAATTCGTAAGGGAAATTCTCAAGCATAGTAATGAATTTGTAAATATCTCCAAACGATCCGAGCGCTTTTACTTCTACCATGAGAGACGAATTATCTCGAGAAACATTCACGGAAGATACTTCTATCTTCACATTTGTTTCCTTGGATAAATTTTCAACTGCATCCAGGAATGGTACTACGTCCGATTTTTGCACAAAATGCCCCTCTAATTGAGAGACCTCTGGTGCAGACGTTTCCAAAAAACTGGCAAGGGATTTCACATTATCCCTGCGCAAATTTTCCGTCTGCCAATTTTCACTTAAAGTTTGCACCTCCCCTATATTGCTTTTTATCCCTTGATAGAGAAACAAAAAAGCAAAAAGAGAAACCGCAAACATAAGTATGGATATGATCAAGTATTTTTTTTGAATTAAAAATTGCATATTTTAAGAAGGTGTCAAATCCATATTAAAACTTATATTGGAACCTTTAACAAAATTCGATATAGGCAAATTAACATTTGAAAACATGGTATCGTTTTGCATTACTTTACCGAAAAACAGAAGCGCTTCTCTGCTTTGTGCTATACCACTCACGTCTACTTTCTTCCCTGAGCCTTCTATATTGTCATACGAAATGCCTATTATTTTTATACCCGCAGGCTTTTTCAAGATAATTTCATTCATTACTTGGGTTGAAAAAACAAATTTATTTTTCTCGGAATTTTCAACTGAATTTATTTTACTTTTTAAATCTCTCACCGAATCAAGAGTATTTTGATATGAGACCGGCAATATTTCATTCTTTTGTAAACCCAATTTTTGATTTATAAGTTTCTTGTTTACGGAAGACATAAAATACGACGGCAAGAGAAGAATAGAAAAGATCAGAAAAAAGCTTCCAGTCATTATGAAAACGACGGAGACAAGTTTAAAGTAAAACTCCTTGGTCATTTTTTTCTTTTCTTCGTTTGGAATTAAATTAATCATATTCAAAATCTCGAAGCGCAAGGCCCAGAGCCGATGCGAATGTTAAAGACTGTTCAAAATTCATTTCGGGGACAAATTCCCTAGTATTTATCATATTCACCCACACATTGGCTATTTCTACGTTTACTTTCATACTGACAGAGAAATATTCTGAAAGACCTATCAGATTGGAATCTCCCCCGCATAAAATAATTTTCTTTATCGGAGGTCTATCTCTGCCCTCTTCGTCCTTATGGGTGTGCCAATAGATAAAATGCTTTGATATCTCGTCACGCAACACGGAAACTCCATTAAGGAGTATGGAGAACACTTCCGTATTTGAAGAACTGCGTTTAAGACCAGATTCTCTTTTCCTCTTTTCTGCTTCTTCAAAACTTATTTTGAAATTCTTTTGTATCATCTCGGTTAACATCACTCCTCCGACATCCAAAGTCGAAGTAAATATTACGATGCCGTTCGATACTATGAATATCCCGGTGCGTTTCTTGCCGAAATCTACGATCATATAAGTATCCATATCCCCTTTCTTTACGACACACCTGGCTATGGCCTGGGCTTCAAGTTCGAAGGATTGTGCTGACACCATTGAATTCTTAAAAACGGACAAATATCCTTCTATGACATTCTTCGGTATGGCCGCCACTTGGAGTTTCAAGCTTTTTTCGTCTTCTTGCAAGAGTTCGTAGTCGAATATGGCATCTTGCGCTTGTATGGGTATATATTCTTCCAAAGACAATTCTATGCTTTCTCTTATATTTTCCAGTCCTGCTTTATCCAACTTTAAATTAAACAGATAAACCTGCTCTTCCGGCAGAGAAACTCGCACAGACTTCACTCCGTCTTTCTTGCGAAGAGAGATTAAAACTTCTTCCAGTCCTTTCGGGTCTTTTATCTTTCCTGATTCTATTATACCGGGCGGAATTTTTCTCTCTCCGAAACGATTCACTTCTATCCCTCTTCTGGTCTTTTTAAGCTCTATGAACTTTATAGACTCATCCGATATATCCAAGCCGAAAGAAGGCAACGCCAGGAGTTTCGGCGCTGGGAAAAATCTGTTATACCAATCGCTTAACATGCTTATATTATACCCTTTAGAAAAATTTTTAACAAAACGTTATCTTGCCTTGGTGCCTTCTGGAATCTCTTCATTAGGCTCCAAAAGGGAAAATTTCCCGTCCTCAGTAGAAATGGCCAGTATCATTCCCTGACTTTCCAAGCCTCGTATGGTTCTGGGCTCTAAATTGGCCACAAACATGCACTTCTTTCCTACTAGAACACTGCAGTCAGGAAAATATTCTGATATTCCGGATATTATTTGTCTCGGTTTCTCTTCAGCCATATCGACAGAAAGCTTCAAAAGCTTATCCGTATCCGGAACCTTCTCGGCTGATAAAATTTTGCCCACAACCAGTTCTATTTTTTTAAAATCATCTATGCTTATCATTTTATTTATTAATTTTATCTAAATATCTTTGCAATATCAAAGCGGCAGCCGAAGCGTCATTTTTCTTTTTTCTTTCCGTTTTAATTTTTCTTGCGGTTCTTATATCCTTACCTTTCCTGCCGGCTGCTTCCACAGAAGTGAAAAACTCTTTTTCTCTGTATAAGGGCAGGGCGCATTTGTCTTTGAGTTCGGAGACAAAGAAATCTATCTTCTCGGAAACAATATTCTTCTCGCCTTTTGAATTTACGGAATCACCTATCACTACGCTCCCCACTTGTTCTTCTTCAAGTAAATTAAGAATTTTATCAAACGTAAAACCATCATTTTGTATTATCATTTTTGGAAAAGCGATTCTCCCCGTATCGTCCGAGAGGGCTATGCCTATATTTTTCGTGCCATAATCTATACCCATCCATTTCATATTGAGATATTAACACAGAAAGGCCTTATCTGGTATAATATAGGTATTATGCAACAATTTAACATGTTTTTTGCAAATGGTTTTGGGGTTTCTCCATTAGTAATAGGAGTGTTAGCTATTTGGGTTCTTTTTTGGAAAGGCTGTGCTTTGTGGACGGCCTCCAAAAACAATCAAAAGTGGTGGTTTTTGGCACTTTTGGTTTTAAATACTTTAGGAATTTTAGAAATAATCTATATCTTCTTTGTGTCAAAAAAGAAATGGAGTGATGTAAAAGCAATCTTCTCCAAATCAAATATAAGCAACTAAGAAGAAATCAAATAACCCATCAAAAACACCCAGCGCTCGCTGGGTATTTTTGATGTAATAAATAACTTGAAAAAAGCTATAAAATAAAGTATGGTTAGGCAGAAGGAGGTGTTGCATATCTCGCTACACAGTGAGTGGTTTAGTTCATATGGAGGCGTCGCATAGTGGTTTAGTGCACCGGTCTTGAAAACCGGAGTGTCGCAAGGCACCGTGAGTTCGAATCTCACCGCCTCCGCAGTTTGAAACGCAGTGAAAAACTGCGGAGGTGAGCGAGCAAACTGCTTTGCTCGCGTGTGAGATGAGAACGACGGAATGTGATTTTTTCAGCAGAAAAAATCCATGAGTCGGTGACCAGACAAAAATGTTTTGACGAAAACATTTTTAGTCGAGGGAGAAAAATGTACCCATGGTCTCACCGCCTCCGCAATCAAAATTTAACACCAAAATAAAATCCTAGAAATTTATTTCCCTTTTTTCTTCTGACGCTTAGTCTGAAAAGCCATTTTGCAAATTCCACAAGGAATAAATTAAGGGCAGCCCAAGCTACCACCAGCCACAAGAAAGATAAAGGCATCGGAGATATATCAAAAAGATTTCTCAAAAATGGCAAGCCCATCGTGGCGATCAAAATACCGAAGGCCAAACCTACGGCAAGATTAAGCTCTTTGTTTGAGAATGGATTGTATTTCCAAATGGGTCTGTATAAGCTTTTGAAGGAAAACGCTACTACGAGTATGTATATTGAGAAACAGACGAAAAATACGGAGCGCGCGACGCTTACCTCTATCCCGTACTGAAGAAGAAAATAATAAAGCAGAAAAATGAGCAATGAAGTGACAGTACCTAATCCGAAAGAAAGTATTTTTACTTCTAAGGTCATTAATTTTTTATCTTTGAATTTTTTACCGGCGCCTTTATCCAGGTTCTCGTCATAGGCGAAGGCTAAAGCCGGCAAGCTCCCGGTGAGGAGATTGACCCAAATTATCTGCAGAGCATTGATGGGTAAAGCTATATTCGCTATCAAACTTCCTCCCACCACAAACACTTCATCCAAAGAATTGGACATGAGATAAATGAAGGCTTTCCTTATGTTCGCCAATATCTTCCTCCCTTCATCTATGGCCATACTTATGGTCTCAAAATTATTATCCAGCAATACCAGGTCGGAAGCACTCTGCGCCACATCGCTCCCGGACCCCAAAGATATGCCTATATCCATGGATTTAAGCGCAGGAGAATCATTCACTCCGTCTCCCGTCATGGCGACCACTTCCCCTTTCTTCTTGTACAGATTGCCTATCCTTAATTTATCTTCCGGAGTAACCCGGGCAAATATTTTTATATTATCAAGCACTAAAGACAATTCTTCGTCGGATATGGAGCGTATATCTTCTCCGGAAAGAACTTCACCTTCCTTTATCTCCCATCCCAAACTCTTCGCCACAGATATAGCTGTGCCTTTTAGGTCTCCGGTCGCTATGACTACCCTTACTCCATGTGTTTCTATATCTTTTATAGCTTTCGGCACTCCTTCCCGAATAGGATCGAAGAAAGATAGTATGCCGGCAAAAGAAATGTTTTTTATCTCATCCGGAACAATTTTTTTATTCATATCACCGCTTAAGGTCCCGAGCGCTATAAGTCTCTTGCCTTCAGTGCTGGCTTTCTCTATCCAAGAAGCGATCTTTAAATATTTCTCTTTATCCAAATCGGATCTCTCCAAGAGAATATCCGGCGCACCCATGATGATGAAATTTTTGGCCGTTTTGGCTACCGAGAATTTATGAGAAGAATTAAAAGGAAGAGACAGAATGTGCTCTTCAAGCAGGGGCTTGCGAAGAGACAACCCATGCATAGCGGAAACTTTCGCGATGTTAGCTTCAAAAGGATGTCCTACAAACTTCCAATCTTTTTCCTCCGCCTCTGGATTTTGCACAATCAAATCCAAGTTAGAAAGCGCAAGCTGAAGCAATCCTTTTTGCTCATCTGTGAGCCTCAATACTTTTTTCTGAGAATCCTCGCCGGCAAGAAGCATAGCAGTCGTACTGACATCCACTAATTGCATCTCTGCGCCTGTTAAAGTTCCGGTCTTATCCGTTATCACTAAAGTCGTGGAGCCCAGGGTTTCGGCTGCAGCCAATTTTTTAACTATGCCTTTCTTTGAAGCTATCCTCTCCGCTCCGACAGAAAGGATAATGGTAAGCGCTATGGGTAAAGATTCCGGCACAGCTCCCACTGCCACTGCAGCCGAGAGAACAAGCATCGTTATCGTATCTTCCCCGCGCAAGATCCCTAAGAAGAAAATCACGGATACAATGAGAATCGTAACGCCAAATATATACCAAGAAAGTTCGCTGATGCCTTTTTGTATCGGCGTCGCCACGTTATTGGCTTTGCTCACTATCTCCGCTATCTTTCCTATTTCCGTATCTTCTCCGGTTTCGGTAACCACCGCCGAGGCAAATCCTTCGACGACCATAGTCCCTGCGTATACCATATTCGGCCTATCGGCCAAAAGGGCCGACTCTTCTACAGGCTCCAAACTTTTTTCTTCCGGTGCGGACTCGCCGGTCAAAACCGCTTCGTCAATCTTGAAATTATTTAAGGATACAATTCTGGCGTCAGCCGGAATTCTGGAACCGTAAGATAGCTTTATTAGATCTCCGGGTACCAAAAGAGAAGGTTCTATCTCTTTCTCATTGCCATCTCTTACGACCCTGCATCGATCTTTTATATAAGTGACTAATTTCTCCAATATATTCCCCGCCTTGTATTCTCTGTATAACCCCAGGCCAGCATTGATCAACACAGCTCCAAGAATCACAAATGTACTTACCCATTCCCTTATTATTGCCGTTAAAAAAGCGGCGGAAATGAGAATAAATATGAGCGGGCTCAAGAACTGCTTTAAGGCAAGTTCAAGAAAGCTCAGACCGCCGTTTTTTTTAAGCTCATTTAAGCCTTGAATACCAAGCCTTTTTTGAGCTTCGGTCTCGTTTAATCCTTTCGGTCCAGTATCCAGCTTGCTGAATATTTCTTCAGTAGGGAGAAACCAGGGTGTCTTTACCTTTTCCATTTTTTTATCATAACAATTATATTCTGAATTCGGAAGCTATTATTATCGACTTCTTAAATCTGGATTTAAAATCGGCATAGGGGTATAATTACGATATGAATGTGGGAGGAAAACTAGAATGGACCGCACTAGAATACGAAGAGAAAGATCGGGGCAATGACTGGTTCTGGGCTCTTGGAATAATCGTGGTAGCAAGCTCTGTCGCCTCATTTATTTATGGGAATTTTTTCTTCGGACTATTTCTAATAATCGGAGGAATACTGGTCGTGATGTTTGCGGTTAAAAAACCGGATCTGGTTTTCTATGAATTGAATGAGAAAGGGCTCAAGATAAGAAACAGACTGTTCCCCTATAAAAACATCAAGGCATTCTGGGTAAAAAAGGACACAGAAAAACCGACCCTCTTTATAAAGTCGGAAAGAGCTTTCATGCCTATAATATCAATGCCTATAGATCCCAATCTTGCCGATCAAGTAAAAGATTTTATGATCTCAGGCAATGTGCCCGAAGAAGAAATAAAAGAGCACGTCTCCGAAAAAATAATGGAGTATTTCGGTTTCTAATTTGAAATTCACAGAAAAAATGCTAATCTTCAACTGAAGTTCTGTTTTGGGAGTTGGCGTAAAGGCCCCGTAGTTCAACGGATAGAACGCAAGATTGCGGATCTTGTGATCCAGGTTCGATTCCTGGCGGGGTCACAAAAGCTTCAAGTATGTAATCTGCATTGCATACGCGCTTTTGTGATGACCGCAGCTATGTTTTGCGAACACGCAAAACAGCGAGGGGCGGGCTGCGAAAATTTCGAGCGACGGCGAGAAATTATTTGTAGCCACCGCGCTTCTTTATTGTGTAACTCTAAGAATACTCTTTAATCTTTCATTATTCACCGTATCCTTATATCCCTGCTCAAAAACTTTTTGCAGAGATTCCTTACTATTTCCAAAAGTTCCAACTTCTAGATTATTTTTTGGGCTTATGTGTATTATTTCAACACTATCTGGAATAACATAGGATTCTTTTTCTTCCTTATGATAATTCTTTAGAAACTTCCTACTTTGGTGTTTCAACCAAAAATTATAAAATAAATTTACAAGTTTGCTGGGATGTGCATCTTCAACACTCACCACTATTATTCTGTCTGCACCAAGCTTTAGGGCTTGTTCTATATTTAAATGTACTGAAGCGGAAATATATGAATCACAATATTCTTTGTGTTTCACTTTTATATATTTATTGAAAGCTATAGGCAAAGCCATACTTGCTCTCATTGACTCAAAAATATCATCTCCTGTTTTATTGGAAAAATATTCTAATTTGCCTGTTCTGTGGTTCGTGCTCGGAATAAAATATGATATATCAGACTGATATATCTTCTCCGCATTAAGTGGCTCTTGTTTTTTTAATACTTCATCTATCAGATAATCTATATTCATCACGCGCCAAACACGGAGCGGATTGATAAAGTTTTTATCCGATAATAAACTAAGCCAAATCCTTTTCATTGATTCCGGCTGTCCGGCCACATAATAAGACAATGTGCCTGAACTACCGGACGCACCTATTACTATATCCGGCTTGAAATCTCTGAAATGTTTAGCCAACGCATACGTAACTCCGGCGATATAACACGCCGCCATTCCCCCGCCAGATTCTACTAAAGCTGTTTTAGGCATAAAAATATTTTATCATAAGTTAAAAGAGAAAATAAACCGAAACATTTATACATGATATAATTATTCCCTAATGGAGAAACTGGACACTTTTCATAAACTAATAGGTGTGGCTATGATAGCCGCAGGCGTGATTTTCTACCCCACGCCTGTACCGGGCACCACTCTTCTCATAATTTTGGGGATGATGTGGCTCATGGGCAGAAAAAAGACATTGTCTTTCCTAAAAAAGAACTTGAGCAAGAAAACGTTCAATAAGCTAAAAACTGAAAAAATATTCAAGGAGTAGGGTTTTATTATAAATAACTGAACTCTAATGTATTTCGAAGAAAAGGATGAAAATATAATAAATTCATACAAAGATGGAAACGAAGAAGCATTCAAAATGCTTATCGATAAATATACCTCCCCTCTTTTTAACTTCGTCGCGCATTTGGCCGGAAAAAATGATTCACCGGATATAGTCCAAGAAACTTTCATCAAGGCATGGAAAAACTTGCATAAATTTGATTCATCTAAGGCCAGTTTCAAGACCTGGATCTTCACTATCGCCAAAAACAGTGCAATGGATTTTCTTAGAAAGAAAAAAGTTTTTCTATTTTCCGACATCGAAAAGACAGAGAATGAGAGCTCAAAAGAAAAGTCGACATCGTTCTCGGAAAATATACCGGACGACAACATGCTCCCCGACGAGGTAATGGAGAAAATGCAAGATCTCGATTTACTCAAAGAGAAACTGGAAAAACTTCCTCTAAACTATAAAACTGTTCTACTCTTACACTATCAAGAAGAAATGACTTTCGAGGAAATAGGCAGAGTTTTGGAAAAACCGCTAAATACTGTAAAAAATCAACATTATCGGGCGATAATAATGCTCCGAAAAATGTTTTCCGATTACTTGTGATTTTTGTCATTTAGTCTGCCGGAATCCCTAAAACCAATTTTGCACCAAAGTTAATATTGTAAACGTATAATAGCAAGGCAATGGAAAAAGAACTCACAAAATTATTCAAAAAAGCAACCTATGAGAACACGGACGAAAACCTCTCAGAGAACATTTGGCGAACCATTACAGTGCGTAAAGAGAGATCTTCCCGCATCAAAATGTTCATTTTTTCGCTAGCAGGAATAGCTTCCCTAGCCGGGCTTGTGCCGGCTGTAAAGGTCCTATTGCAAGACCTTTCTTCGTCAGGAATTTACGAATATGTGTCATTGGCTTTTTCAAACAACAATATGGCATCCTATTGGAAAGATATAGTCCTTTCTATCGCCGAATCTTTGCCTACTATGAGCATCCTTACTTCTCTATCGCTCATTTTCGCCTTTATTCTTTTCGCACGATTTGCGGCAAAACAAATTAGAAATCCGATACGACTAAGTGGCGGTCGAAACGGGACTTTATTAATAATGTCACTTTAGAAAAAGCATGAAAAAAATCTACGAAGATATAAAAAAAGCTCTAAGTTCAAAGGTCTCGACTGGTATATTGATAGGTGTCGGTTCTCTTATCGTTGCCGTACTCGTATTTTCAGCCGGAATTTCCGTCGGTTTCCATAAGGCATCTTTCGGCCGAACCTGGGGAGAAAATTACGAACGCAATTTTGGTATGAGGTCAGGCAGATTCATGTTTGGAAGGGATAATTTTCCCGTATCTCACGGAGCAGTCGGCAAAATAGTAAAAATCGAATTGCCTTCCATAATAGTGGAAGGAAGCGACAATACAGAGAAAGTGGTAATAATGGATAACAACACAAAAATTCAAAAACAAATGGCAACTATAAATGAAAACGGTCTTTCGGTAGATGATTATGTGGTGGTAATAGGTTCGCCAAATTCTCAGGGCCAGATAGAAGCGAAATTTATAAGAGTAATGCCTTTTGGCCTGCCTTCTCAAAATCCTCCAGCATCCCAAACACCGGCACCAACAAAATAATATATGGAAAAATATTGGAGTAAAATAAAAACTTATGTCCTATTACACAAAGTCATAAGTTCAATTATGGCGCTGGTAATAATATTTGGCGGATATTTGGGATACAAAAAAATGAAGAGCACCACCGGGGAAACAAGATATGTGACCGCTCTGGTGGAAAAAGGCACTATAATATCTTCTGTATCCGGCACAGGGCAGGTATCAGCCTCCAGTCAAATAGATATCAAACCTGAAGTATCCGGCACTATAACCGGCATATACGTAAATCCGGGAGATTCCGTACAAGAAGGAAAGTTGCTTTTCTCTATAGATAGTACGGATGCACAAAAAGCGGTAAGGGATGCTGAAATAAATTTACAAAATGCAAATTTATCTTTACAAAAACTCCAAATACAAAATTCGGACACAAATTTAAATACGGATCTGGCCAAGGCATACGATGATGGTTTCAATACAGTTTCCAACACCTTTCTCGATCTACCCGGAATCATGAACGGACTCAATACTATGTTTTTTACAAGTACCGTAAGTCAAAGCACCGGGCAATGGAATATAAATTGGTATGAAGGGCAAGTTATCGCGGAAGATGCCGATGCTGTAAAAATCTATAAACAAAATCTGATAGATTCTTATGACGCAGCGCTCAAAGCTTACAATGACAATTTCGATAGTTATAAATCCGCCTCCAGAACTTCCGACAATGCAACGATCGAGGCCTTAATATCAAAAACTTATGACACGGTAAAATTGATTTCGACCGCCATAAAAAACGCAAACAACTATATAGATTTCGTAAATAGTTCTATACAGAAACGCTCTCCAAATAATACCCCTGCAATAATAACCACACACAAGGCCACCCTGAGTGATTACACTTCTAAGACCAATACTGATCTATCAAATCTTTTGACAATAAAAACAAATATAACGAGCAGCAAAGATGCTTTTCCAAATTCAAATATTGATATCCAATCCGCGGAACTTGCCGTCAAGCAAAAGGAAAATGCTCTCTCGGATGCAAAACAAAACTTGTCTTATTATTATGTCAGAGCACCCTTCTCCGGAGTAATGGCAAGTATTCCGGTGATAAAGGGAGATAATGCGAGCTCTGGTACAACCCTGGGAAGCATTATAACCTCGAAAAAAGTGGCTGTAATCTCCTTGAATGAAGTCGATGTAGCCAAAATCTCTTTAGGAGAAAAAGGGACCTTATCGTTCGATGCCATACCACTTCTTTCGATATCCGGTAAGGTAGTCGAGGTAGATTCGATAGGGACAGTCTCCCAAGGGGTAGTCAATTATAATGTCAAAATAAGTTTCGATACGGACGATACGAGAATAAAACCGGGTATGAGCGCAACTGCCGACATCATAACCAATGTAAAGCAAGATGTGCTCACTGTTCCGAACAGCGCAATAAAAAAATCCGGAAATATAAGCTATGTAGAAATGTTCTCTTCTCCCCTCCCGGCTTCCACTGATGGATTACAGGGAACTCCATCGTCCATAGCACCAATAAATCAGGACGTAGAAGTCGGCGCTTCAAACGATACTTTATCTGAAATAATATCCGGGCTAAAAGAGGGTGATCAAATAGTGGTCAAAACCATTGTTTCTTCCAGCTCATCTTCCACAGCACCAAGCTTGATCAATGCGGTAGGCGGAAGTGGAAGAAATAATGCGGCAAGGGTCTTAAGATAGCTTTTATGATCGAAGTCAGAGGGATAACAAAAACATATAAGACAGGCGACGTCCTATTTGAAGCATTGAAAGGAATAGACTTTTCGATCAAAGACGGGGAATTCGTGGCAATTATGGGGCCCTCTGGATCAGGAAAATCCACCTTGATGCATATACTAGGAGCTCTGGATAATCCGACTAGCGGGACATATTTTCTGGATGGGAAAAATGTCTCTACGTTGTCAGACGATGAACTTGCAGACATACGCAAAGATAAAATCGGATTTGTATTCCAATCATTCAATTTACTCCCCAGAACCACAGTTCTCCGTAATGTAATGCTCCCACTCGTTTATTCGGGTATAGATGCCGGAGAAAGAGAGGCAAAAGCCAGAAAATCACTCCTTCTGGCCGGACTGGATGAAGGACATTTTCATAATCTTTCAAATCAGCTTTCTGGAGGACAAATACAGCGCGTAGCCATAGCCAGGGCCCTGGTAAACGAACCGTCTCTCATACTTGCAGACGAACCGACCGGAAACCTAGATTCAAAGACAAGCGAAATAGTGCTGGGAACCTTTCAAAGATTAAACAAAGAATTAGGACGCACCATAGTGCTCATAACCCACGAACAAGATATAGCCGAGCATGCAGACAGAATCCTTTTTATAAAAGACGGAAAATTAATAGAAGACCGAACTACTCATTTAAAAAGAATCGTCAATCAAAAATAAATATACCTATCCTGTTAAAAATTCAGCTAACAGGATAAAAGATAGAAATTATTAATTAAAATTTTTAATAGGATGAAAACCTCCGACATATTACATGAAACATATTCTTCTCTCTCGGCCAATAAAGCGAGGTCTGGTCTTACAATGCTCGGTATTATCATAGGCATAGCTTCCGTCATCGCCATGACAGCCATCGGACAAGGAGCCCAAAGCTCCATCGAATCAAGTATCCAATCCATAGGTTCGAATTTGATAATAGTGGCTCCAGGTGCGCAGAGAGGTCCGGGATTTCAGGTATCTGCAGGAAGAGGGTCAGCAAAATCTTTAAAAATTTCCGACGCAAATGCCATAGCCTCGGACGTCGCTTCAGTAAAAGCAGTAGCTCCGGAAGTGACAGGGCGTTACCAAGTCACCGCCTTAGGTACGAACACAAACACGGAAGTATCCGGAGTCACAAGCACGTATGGAGATGTGAGAAATGTGCAAGCAGAAGAGGGTTCTTTCATAACAGATCAGAACGTGGAAAGCGCTTCCAAGATAGCTGTAATCGGTCCGAGTGCAAGAGATGATCTTTTTGGTGCAGGTACTGATCCCATAGGGCAGACAATTAGAATCAAACAGCAAGATTTTAAGATAGTGGGCATGACTAAAGCGAAAGGCGGATCCGGATTCTCTAATCAAGACGATATAATATTTATCCCGATCACCACCGCGGAGCGTTTTCTCTCAGGTGATCAATATGTGACCACTATCAGCGTTTCTGCTCAAGATTCAAACTCCACTACTCAAGTTCAAAACGACATTACAAGTCTTTTACTTAATTTACATCATATATCCGATCCGACCCAGGCAGACTTCAGCACGTTTAATCAAGCGGACATAATAGCCACAGCTTCCAGTATAACGGGCACGCTTACGATTTTGCTTGCAGCCATTGCCGGTATATCTCTTATTGTTGGAGGAATAGGAATAATGAATATGATGTTGACTACGGTCACGGAACGCACCAGGGAAATAGGACTAAGAAAGGCAATCGGTGCCAAAAAGAAAGACATAAACAAACAGTTCTTGGTCGAAGCTATAACCCTCACTTTCTCGGGAGGATTCGTGGGGGTGGTTCTGGGTCTATTAATATCATTTTTAATGACATATTTCGGTATTTTGGAAACAACCGTTTCTCTTTCTTCTATAATTCTCGCTTTCTGCGTATCCGCAGGCATAGGAATAATATTCGGATACTACCCCGCCAAGAGAGCGGCCAATCTAAATCCGATAGACGCTCTGCGTTATGAATAAACCCGCACACTTATTCTTGTAATATTGAATACAATGCATCTTTTGATACATCATAAAAATAAGTGTGCGGGTAAAAATTATTAATTATTAGTTAAAAACAAAATTTATGAATAAAAATAAAAAAATTGTTTCAATAATCGCCGGCATAGCGCTTCTCTTGGGTGCATTCTACGCCGGAACAGTTTATGAAAAGAGCGGGAGTGTAGCTTCAAGTACGAACGGAGTCGGTACAAATATCCAAAACAGGAACGGACAGTATGCCCCCGGTGTAAGAGGAGGAAGAATTTCGGGCGGAGGATTTTTGAATGGAGAAATAATTTCAAAAGATGCCAACAGTGTCACTATAAAATTAAATGATTTCGGAAATTCTTCGAATACGAGCGATAGCGGTTCTAAAATAATATTTTTTGACACCAATACTGCAATTTCAAAAATGGATTCCGGATCCCTTAATGACTTAACAGTCGGATCTCAGGTGTCAATTAATGGAACAGCCAATCAAGACGGGAGCATCAGTGCCAAGTCGATACAAATAAGGCCGATGGCAAGACAGGGCGTCCCAACTCAGCAATAGAAACCAAAATTTCCGCTAAAAAGTAAAAGGTCAAGGAATACACTCCATCCCTTGACTTTTTTGCTTATAAATGCTATGCTTAATGCAGAAAATAACGTTGTTTTTAAATAAATATAAGCGAGGTGCACTGTGAAAAGAGTAGTATTTTTTATGTTGTTTTTGGGAACCTACACATTGGCCCAAACTTTCGATAGTTTTGAAGCAACTGTCGAAAACCAACGAACCTATCATGCTGTTTCATTTAAAAATTTCAAACCCCTAACTGCAGATGAAGACACAGTGAGATTCACTGGTGTGTTCCATGGGCAAGTTGTGGGGGGCGTAAAATTTGCTTGGTTAGAGAACGAGCTTGTCGTCCTCAACAAGAAAACCGGCAAGATTACCCGTATATACAAGTGTGGGAATACGGGTGAATTCGTAGCTTGGGGAAAAAATCAACAAAAGCAAGAAGAAAAAATAGCGAGAGTAGAAAAACCAGACTCTTCTTTAAGCAGATTAAGTAAAGAAATAGAAGAATTAAAAAAGGAGTTAAAACAAAAAAATCCTTCGATTAGTTCTACTACTATTTACAATTCTGAATCTTCTGATCTTTCTGGTTTCTTTCCTCAAATGGGTCAAAATTATTACTACGACCCAGTAGGTTATGCATCCTACCCTCGGGCAAGTTATGGGTATGTTGGATATTCTTGCCCTCAACCTATAATACAACAACCCCAGTACTATGACCCTCATAGTCCTCGCGATTCTTATATGCGAGAGCGAAGGATCATAGGCAGGCCTCCTGGACCAGTAATAACGGGTCCGAACGGAGATCCTCCCATGGTGGAAGGTAGAGTAACAAGAAATAATTACAACAACGGTTACTCTACAGGTTCTTACTACCAACAAAGAACCTACACACCTTCTCAGGGTCAAGCAAGAAGTTCCTACACTCCGCGCGGTGGCAGATAAAAGTTTTGATGGGGAAGCGAGAGAAAAAATCTCCGCTTCCCTACTCCCCAAAGCCATAAAATATTTTATGTTTTTGGGGAGTAAAGAGATTTACTTTAAAAAAATAATTAAAAAATATATGAATACAAAAATAAAATTAATAATGGGTTTGTTTGTCTTTTTAGGGCTCGCTTTCAGTGCTCCGTTTGCGCATGCGCAATATGTCCCGGGTCCTGTGGTAAGCTACACCAGCGCCACCATCTATGGATATGTGACGCCAAATGGTAGTCCGACGGAAGCCTGGTTTGAATGGGGTACCAGTAGCTCATTGGGCAACAGAACCCCATCTCAGACTTTTAATTATAATTCTCAATACAGCTTCACTTTAACCGGCCTTTCGGAAGGCACCACTTATTACTACCAAGCAAAAGCATCAAATACATTCGGTGTCGCCTCTGGTGAAATAAAATCTTTCACGACATTGACTCACCCTATAACTCAGACTCCTACGGTCACTTTGACTGCCAATCCTGCCAGCATACAATACGGTGGAAATTCCACCCTCACTTGGTCATCCGCAAATACTACTTATTGCAACTCTTCTTGGACTACGAATAACGCTACTAACGGATCAGCTCTGGTATATCCGACTGCCACTACTACATACTACATAACTTGCACCGGAGCTGGAGGAACAGCCAATGCTTCCACCACCGTCACTGTGGCATCTTATCCTTCCCCTACTGTTACACTAAGAGTAGATAATAATAATTTGACTTCCGGAGGAAGCACCTATGTCCGATGGACTACTACCGGCAATCCTACTTCCTGTGTAGCAAGCGGAGGAGCAAACGGATGGGCTGGGGTAAAAAGCACTACTTCAGGAAGTTTCTACACCGGATCGCTCTATAGCACTACTACTTACAATGTCACTTGTTCCAACAGTTCCGGGTCAAGCAGTGATGTTGTAACTGTGAATGTAAATTCAATAAATATCCCTCAAGCGCCGACGGTCAGCCTTATTGCCAATCCTTCCAATATACAATATGGCGGAAGCTCCACCTTATCCTGGAATTCTTCCGGCGCCACTTCCTGTAATGCCACCTGGACCACAAGCAATACTACTTCCGGATATCGAACAGTCTCCCCTACCGCCACGACTACTTACAGCATCACCTGTACCGGAGAGGGCGGAAGCACGACGGATACCACAACGGTAACAGTAGGACAGCAAAATATTGCACCAACTGTAAAAATATCCGCATCAAATACTAATGTAAACTATGGAAGTTCCACTTATGTAAACTGGACTTCCACCAATGCCTCTTCCTGTACAGCAAACGGAGGAGCAAATAATTGGGCGGGTACGAAAGATTTATCCGGAAATTTCTACACCGGATCATTGAACAATACGACCACTTACAGCATAACTTGTTCCAATAATGCTGGATTGTCTGCCACTGATTCCGTCACGGTAAATGTCGGCGGACAAAACGCAACTTTGAATGTAAACACAAATGGAGCCACAAATTTAGGCATGAATTATGCTACCTTAAACGGATATTTGAGTTCCAGTGGAACATCAAATATATATGCCTGGTTTGAATGGGGCACTTCTTCTTATTACGGAAATCAAACCGGCCAGGTAAATTACGGATCAAATACTGGAACTTCCTATAGCTATTATTTGAGTGGCCTTTCTCCAAACACCACATACTATTACAGAGCTGTAGCCCAGGCAAATAACGGACAACTAATATACGGAAGTCAGATGAGTTTTACAACTTTAAACAATTATAATAATAATTATTGCAGTTATAACAATTGCTATTTCAACTACAACAACCAACCTTTGGTCACCACCTATTCTGCCACGGGAGTAAGTAATACTTACGCTATCCTAAACGGGTACGTAGACCCTAACGGTTCTTACGCCATGAGATGGTTTGAATGGGGCACAAATTATAGTTTCCTTTACACTTCCACAAACAGAATGAGCCAAGGAACTTACGCGGGCAACTTCAGCGAGACCCTTTATAACTTGACTCCTAACACCGTCTACTATTTCCGAGCGGCCGCATTGGGAGGCAACGGTGCTACCGTTTACGGAAACACTTTAACATTCATAACAACCAACTACGGAAGTAATACCAATACCTGTACTTACGGCAATTGTGCGCCTACAGCTGTGACTACTTCCGCCACCAGTATAGGAAGCGATAGCGCTAGAATAAGCGGACTGGGTTTGGTAAGTAACTCCGCATATACTACCGGATATTTCGAGTATGGTACTACAAGTAGTTTGGGCCGAAGCACTGAAAACAAAAATATAGGGAACACACAATCAAATCCGTTTTATGAAAACCTATACAACCTCTCACCGAATACTACCTATTATTATAGAGCGGTGGTTACCAACCAGTACGGTACCGCCCGTGGAGATATATTGAGCTTTACCACTTCCGGAGGAAATATTAACAGTAACACCAATACAAATACTGTTTACAGGAACACCACCGTCGTGACAAATACAACGACAACAAACGGTACATCAAAATCTTCTCTAGTATTCTTGACTATAAATAAGAACAACGAATCAATAAGACGCGGAGACGTCATCCAGTATGTGGTAAATTACAAAAACGTTTCTTCAAAGAGTCTGAGTGATGTGGTTCTGCAAGTTTACATTCCCAAAGAACTTGAATTCATAGAAGCAAGTAGAGGATCATTTTCTTCCTTAAATAATATATTATTGTCAAATATAGGAAATCTTAATCCAGGAGAAGAAGGAAGCGTAATGATATCGGTAAAAGTAACTTCCGACGCACAGATTGGAAAGATAACGGTCGTGACAGCAAACATGGCCTATACAGTATCAAGTACGGGATCTCAGGAAGAGGTCTTCGCTTATTCCAAAAATACAATCGAGGGTGGGACGGAAAGCGGACAGCTTGGAGCTTTGGCTCTCCTGTTTGGGAACAGTTTCTTGCCCAACAACCTCATAGGATGGCTTCTTCTCATACTTCTCTTGGTGCTTCTAATACTCACGGCTAGAAAGGCATACTATGGACCTAGGACTGCAGTAGCTACTTCTATAGACAAAAGTCATCACTAAACTAGGCTTCCATTCTCTCAAATAAAAATCTGCCAACTAAAAACACAATTATAGAAAACCCTAAGAGGTATACTAAGTCTGCCCAAGGGTTTAAGCTTGATACTCCTTCAAATACATAACGCAATCCATCTATGCCATAGGTAAGCGGATCAACTTTACTCAAAATCTGTAGAGCCTTGGGGGCATTTTCAAGCGGGAAAATGGATCCGGAAAGGAAAAAAAGAGGCATTACTAGAAAATTCATTATTATAGGAAAAGCTTGCATATCCATAAGTCTCGAAGCAATAGATGTGCCGAGAGCCGTGAAAAAAAATGCCGTTAAAAACATAAAAACCAAAGCCGGAAATATCATAAGAGGATTGTGCATTTTAAAACCGACAAAGAAAGAGATTATAAGGACTGCAATACCTTGGATGACCGAAACCGTCGCTCCGCCTATCGTCCTGCCAAGCATTATATTGAAACGGGAAACAGGAGCCACCATCGTTTCTTTTAAAAATCCAAATTGTCTATCCCATATAAGCTCTATTCCCCCAAAAATCGCAGTAAAAATGACGGCCATAGCCACAATGCCCGGCACTAAAAATTGTATATAGCTTCCTTCCCCGGCCTTAGCAAAGATAGAACCGAAGCCGAAGCCAAACACCAACAGAAAAAGAAGGGGCTGACCCAAAGATCCTATTATTCTGGGAGTTGATCTTAAATATTTTTTCAATTGTCGTAGCCACAATATATATACTGTATTCATAAATTTTCTTATATTTCTTGTTCAGTCAAAACTTTATTAACGACGAGTTCTTCCCCAAACTCTGGCATGTGTGCGTAGTGAATCCAACGAACCCGCCTCATCGTGCCTGATTTCACTACCTGTTAATTTTAAAAATGCTTCTTCTAAAGATTCTGCCCCAGTATCCTTTTTAAGAGAGTCCGAGGTACCGGAACCTATAATTTTCCCGTGATCTATAACGACTATCTTGTCCGCCATTTTTTCAGCTTCCTCCATATAGTGAGTAGTCAAAAATACAGTAACTCCTTTTCTCTTAGATAAATCGACCACGTAAGACCAGATATGGTTGCGTGTCTGGGGATCGAGCCCAACAGTCGGCTCGTCTAAAAATATTATCTCCGGGTTGTGAATCAAAGAACGCGCTATCTCAAGTCTGCGCTTCATTCCGCCTGAATAATTTTTAACATAATCATTTTTTCTATCCAATAAATCGACTAACCTAAGAAGTTCTTCAATTCTTCCCTCTTTTTCTTCTTTCGGCACTCCATAAAGAACCGCATGAAAATTCATGTTTTCATAAGCGGTAAGATCGTCATCCAAGCTCGGGTCTTGGAAAACTATGCCAAATGATTTACGCACTTCGTCTCGATCGGTGTTTAGATCAAAATTATTCACCTTTACATTTCCACTAGTTGGCGGAAGCAACGTGGTAAGCATTTTTATGGTAGTGGTTTTACCCGCTCCATTGGGACCCAAAAAGGCAAAAATGTTCCCTTTTTCTACTGAAAAAGATATATCATTTACGGCTGTAAAATCGCCGAATTTTTTATTCAAATTTTTTACTTCTATTATTTTAGACACTGTATTATTTTACCAGTCTCGACAAGCGAGATTTTTTTCGGGCGGCATTATTCTTTTTAATAACGCCTCTCTTTGCCGCTTTGTCTATGGCGGCAAAGGCTGAGTTTAACAATTTTTGAGCTTCTTTCTTGTCATTTTTGGAAGTCTTTTCTATCTTTTTTATCATATCTTTCATGGCATGTCTCCTGCGGTCATTGACGGCCTTTTTCCTGGCTGAAACTCTTATAGCTTTTTTAGCTGATTTTATTATTGGCATATGACAAACATTATCAAAAATCACAAAAAAAGGCAAATATGGTATTATTAAACCATGATAGGCAGTTTAAGAGGAAAAATAACCCTAAAAACAGATAAATTTATAATACTAGAAACCGGCGGAGTTGGTTATAAAATAAACGTATCACCCGATACTTTATCTAAACTTTCTGCCCCTCGTAAAAGCTCGGAACAAAATGGTGCATTAGCATCATTTTGGATTCATACCCATGTGCGAGAAGATGCATTTGACCTTTATGGTTTCCTTGATCACCAAGAATTAGAATTCTTTGAAATGCTAATTAATGTTTCCGGTATTGGACCCAAGGGAGCTCTTGGTATCTTAGGCATTGCTTCTATTGAAACATTGAAAAAAGCCATCGGAACCGGAGACACGGCATATCTGACGAAAATTTCCGGCATCGGTAAAAAAACTGCCGAAAAAATAATCATAGAGCTAAGAGATAAAATGGGAGAAGAAAAGACAGGCACTTCCCTTCAAGGTGAACTCGACGCCCTGGAAGCATTAAAGTCTTTGGGTTATTCTCAAGGTGAAGCAAGAGAAGCAATTAAAAAAGTTTCATCTTCCTTTGACACGAATGCAAAAATACGCGAAGCGCTAAAAATACTAGCTAATAAATAAAGAAATATAAAATTTAGAAAGCCTTGCGCAGGAGCTTAGAAAATAAAAATGGTACCCCATTTTTTATTTTCTTGAGCGACGAGCAGTTCGCTGGCGAAGCTTCGCCAGATAGATTGCTTTATAAATTTTGATATTTCTTTATTTTTACTTTCCGAAAAAATAATTCTCCAGGCCTTTGACTGTCAGGTTCGCAGCATCTTTATAGAACTGGCTTCTGGTTTTGTTATTTCTAAAAATTTTCTCATATATATAACCATATTCTATAAGAACGGACCTAACAGAAGCATCAAGCGTGCCATTGGCACCTATGGCGATAAGTTGCTGGTCAGTAACTATACCCTTCTTTTCCGGAAGAAAATTGCTGATCGGGTACTTTTTATGCAACTCCATGAAAATTTTCTTAGCCAATGACTCGCTTCCTTTATAATTAGAAAGTTGCTGATCCGGTATATACATGACAAATCCTTTATACTTTCCTATCACCCAATTATTAGCCCGCGGGTAATCGTTAAAGTGAATGTGTACCATAGCGTCAATATTATTTTCATTGGCCCACTTATTGAACCCATACAACCTTAAAGCTATGTTGCTACTTACCCTATGATGCGGAGCATTTTTTTTACGAACAAAGTTTCCATCGGTTATGTTTCCGACCATTTTCTCTTTGGCATTTTTTTCAAATGAGATTATATCTTCCTTGTATGCTGAAAAGTAATCTGAAAAATCTTTAGTATAGCCATTACCATCTCTGGTTATAAAAACCTTAAATCTTTTATCCTCTTTTAAGATATTGTATATTTTGGTGGCTAAAACCAGGTTCATATCCGCTTCTTTCCTATTACCATATTCGGCTCCCCATACCTCGTTGTCGTGTCCGGGAATAAGCAATATTTTAAAGGGTTTTTCCGGTTTTTGAGTATTTGAAATATTTTTTGCCATAGCAAAAAATGGTATAAAAAAAAGTAGAACAGACACAACCAATAAAATCTTCTTAAGAATCATTGTATAATTGTACCATGCCAGAATTACCAGAAGTAGAAACAACGGTCCGCGGCCTTAAAAAGACCATTTTGGGATTTACCATAAAAGACGTTTGGACCGATCTTAAAACCAAAGATAAACGCAAGGCGGATTCCATAGCTAACCCGTCCTATTTCAAAAATTTTAGAAAGGAAATATCGGGTAAAAAAATAATTTCAATAGAAAGACGGGCAAAAAATATTCTCATAAATCTGTCCCCGCCTCCGCAGAAACTTGGCGGGGCAAGTCAACAAAAAACGATTTTGATACACCTGAAAATGACGGGGCATTTACTTTTTAATAATAGAGACAAATTCGTACACGCCATTTTTATTTTCCCTAATAAAAACTACTTGGCTTTTTCAGATATACGCAAATTCGGCAAAATAACTCTCCTGCCGACTAAAACTGCGCACGACACCAAACACTTGAAAGACATCGGTCCGGAACCTCTGGATAAAAATTTCACTTGGCAGAAACTAAAGCAAGCTATGCAAAAAAGGCAAAACACTAAAATCAAAACGGCGCTGATGGACCAAAAACTTTTATCCGGTATTGGAAATATATATTCCGATGAAATCCTCTGGGAGAGTGGTGTGCATCCTGAGCGTAAAACCAAAGATGTGAAAGATATAGAGTTTCAAAAAATGTTTTCCTCGATGAATAAAATACTAAAGAAAAGCATAAGTTTAGGCGGAGATTCTATGTCCGATTATATAAATATATTCGGCAGAAAAGGAGGTTTCCAAAACCATCACAAGGCTTATAGAAAAACAGGCGAAAGATGTTCGAAAAAAGGTTGCGGGGGGATAATAAAGAGAAAAATTATAAATGGCCGCAGCGCACATTTTTGCAGTTCCCATCAAAAGTAAAAACTCTTACTTGGCATAACTTTTTATAAAACACGCATAATTTTATGCGGACATTTTAAATTACAATCTTTTGAAACAATATTATTCCACAAGCGACAGAAACGTTTAATGACTCTTTCTTGCCTCGCATAGGTATTTCGGCTATTATATCGCATTTTTTAAGGATATTTTTAGGTATGCCTTCCACTTCAGCGCCCATTATAAAAGCATTCTTTTCTCGCAATTTAATTTTCTTATAATCGACAGCTTTAGTATCTTGTTCCACGGCTATAATTTGGAATCCCGATGTTTTTAGATTTATGATTAAAGATAAAACATTCTTTTTAAATTCCCATGGAACAAATTCTTCAGCTCCGAGAGCGGACTTAGCCAAATCTCTACGAATTTTACCAAAACGATCAAGGGGGGTGGGTGTATAACCAGTCAAATAAATTTTGGCAATACCGGCGGCGTCCGCTGTGCGAAACATCGCGCCAACATTCGTAACGCTTCTTATATCATGCAATATTAAAATATTTTCTTTTATATTTTTCATCAATACACCTCAGCATTGTAACACGTCTCACAATAAACGATCTCCGGCCTCTCTGGTGCATAAGAGGTTTCAAATTCGTTAGGACAGCCGGGTTTCATGCAGTGTCTATGCCAGAGCTTCAATGGATTTCTTTGTTTTAACCTGTTGTAGTGTCTGCAGTTGGGACAGAGTCTGGGTAGTGGTAAATTCATCCTTTGGTAGAAGGAAAGCTCATCTGGAACGATTTTGAAGGCTTCAGTGCATTGTTCATTGCATTCTCCCTTATTTGAACCTGTCGAATGGGCACATTCAATAACCTTATTTACTATATCTTCCCTTACTTCCTTGATATCATCGGGAATATCTTCATTTTTAATGTCTATCTTGTAGTTTCTGGTCTCTTTTTCTTTCCATTTGTAGCCTTGTTTTAGGGCTTCTTCCTTGGTTAGTGGGAAGTACTCTTGGGCTATGGTTTCGTTGTAAGAGAAGGGTGATAATTCCGGAGGGAAGAACTCTCCGTACCTATATACTCTGCCTTTATTATCTATATACGGCATATCGTTCATGTGCTTGATTATCTTAGGGACCAGTTCTTCGTATTCTTCCTTGGTATATTGGCGGTTGAGGATGCAGTGGGATTTAGAACGGAGGGAGATGCAACCAAAAAGATGAGAAGAAGCTGATGACAGGAAAGAATATTGTATATCATGAGAAGTTTGATTACTCATGGAAAATGACGT
>DAHVYC010000019.1 GCA_027327845.1 Candidatus Nomurabacteria bacterium | reverse complement strand
GTTATATCTTTCATAGCATAAGTTTCAGAAATAGCACGGTCTACTAATGAATCTTCTTCCGGAGTGAGTCCGCCCAACATCAATCTAAATAAGCCGACCAGGTTTATGATATTTGAACGAAGCACGTCTTCACTTGTTTCATCTTCTCTCGGCAGAGGCAGATCAAAAGGATTTATATGGTGTTCGGAAGAAAGAGAAATATTGAAATATCTCCCCCCGACTGTTTCGGCTAGATATTCATATTCTCTTTCCGGATCTATTACTATGACATCAGTATCGAACATAAGCGACCTTAATATTTCCAATTTAGTCGCGTAGCTTTTTCCGGATCCGGATTTTGCGAAAGTTACGGAGTTGTAATTTTCCAAAGAAAATCTGTCGAAGATTACAAGGCTGGAATTGTGCCTGTTTACCCCGTAAAGTATTCCGTTGTCCGAAGTAAGATCGAAAGAGATAAATGGGAAAATACTTGAAAGCGGTTCGGAATTCAATTTTTGATGAACGCCCAGGATGTCATTACAGAGAGGTATTACGCTCTTGAATCCGTCTTCTTGTTGGAAGAGTGCTGGTTTTATATATATCAACTTTGATTCTAATATTGATTTGATTTCATTTTCAATCTTGAATAATTCCATTTCATTATCCGCATAGACTGTTATATATACGCTGACATCGAACATTTTTTGTTGGGCCTGTATCAAATTATCTCGCAACCCTTCCAAATCTTGATAGGCTGTATCAAGCATAGGATCTCGGACCATCCCTCTGGTTTCCCTCACATTTATCTGGCTTTGTACTTCAGCGACTTTCTTTTGAAATTGTCTTAAGGCAAGAGAGGTATCTATGGGGTGGATGAAAATAGAAACATCAAAAACTTTATCCAAGTTTATTATTGGGGAAAACCAATTATCCGACAGGAATCTGGGATAGGAAATTATGAAAAATGTTCTGGCTATTTTATCCCCTAGGTTTATTGATTTTGATTCTATTTTTAGGGCAGAAGGAGCGATTATATCTTCCAGTTCAAGTTTGGCGGATTCATATATTTCTTCCGGGGACACAGCCAATACGGATGCCCTTGTCCCGTCCTTTTCTCCCGCTTTTTCTTTTTTTAATAATTTATCTAATATTCCCATATTAATTTTAGGCTTGTTCGCCCGTGTTTATCTTACCTTCTACTTCACCCGGGTTGAAAACTTTGTAAAATACTTCCACCACTTCTTCTGTCCCAAGCTGGGCTGATTTTATTCCGCAACGTGACAATCCTTGTTGAATTACACTTACTCGTTCTTCCAATTGAGATCTTTTTTCTTCGAAATCCATCTGATTTTTAATTTCTTCTTCTTTTCTGTTTTTTCTTTGGAACAGGCCGCTCAATATGCCGGACTTTGGTGCCAGATTCACATGCGTATAAGGCACTATAATGAAAAAGTTCTTGGTCATTATACTCACCGATTCGGTAAATGATCTGATGAATTCTATATATTCTTTGGTCTGTAGTTTAAGCAATGGTTCACTCAAGACCTTCATTCTGTTCTCCAAGAGCAAAAGGTAGGGCCTAATATCAAGCCTCCTGGATTGCACCGATATTTGTATTGAAAAATCGAGAGTATTTAAAAAATTTTGAAATTGCATTATGGTAGCTCTTTGCTCGTCGTCCGATTTGAGAAAAAGATTTACGGAATTTGCCAAGACAATAGCCCGAAGTCCGCCATCTCGCAGGACAATTATCCCGTCTCGGACTTCTTTTATTGGCACAAACTCTTGAGTTGCTTTTGCATTTATCATTGTGTTAATTATTGCTTCTTTGAATCTAATATATCCAAACTCCAGGCCAAATCTCTTAATTTACTGCCGTTTAATTTCGCTCTGTTTTCATTTATCAGGTCATTTGACACTTGGGCGACTTTTTTAACATCCCCCTGCCCACCTATTTTTACCTGATGTCTTTTCCAAATATAAAGCTTGCTTTGCATGAAATATTTTATACTGGCCTCAACCATGGTTATGAAAGGTTTGCCATTCGGTTTATAGAAAGTAAGTGCCAGGGATAGCCCGGCTATGGCCAGTATGGGTACTATTCCTATCAACAGGCCTAGTAGCTTATAAAGTATATAGCACAATCCCGCCCCGCCGGTAAGATAGGCAAATTGTTTGAAGGTAAAAGGTCCGAAAATCTTGTCTTCTATTTCTAAAAATTGTGGTACTTTAAATTGCATCCCGTTAGAGATAGGAAGCGCCCAGCCTGTTCTTCAAGTAACGCTTACCCATCCCAGATTTTAAAAATAATTCTCTCGACCTAGCTTTATCTTCTAATAAACACGCTTCGTAATATATTATATAAAATGGTCCGCGTCTTTTAGTATATGTTGATAAACCTTTGTTGTGTTGTTGAAGGCGCTTCCGTAAATCTTTTGTACTTCCTGTGTAAAGTTTACCATCTTTCTTGCTTTTTAATATATATGTGTAAAACATAACCGATTGATCTCTAACGGGATTGCATATCCTTATTCTGGTAATTCTCTATACGGATCAACTTTTGGCAATTTCTTTTCACCGAGGTCGTTTTTGGTCAGGTTTGGTATAGTATGCTCGGTTTCTTTTTTAGGGATTTGGAAGGATCCGGAAAGCTTTTGTAAGGTTATCTGGTTTGAATCTTCAAGTTTACCTGGAGGTAATTCTTTTTCGTTCATATCAAGTTCTTTAACTACAGCCTTTTGCGTTACTTCTGATTTCCTTTCTATGTTTTTTGTAATTTTATGCTCCTCATTATATCCCATTAACCCTTCTCTAATTTTTTTAAGAATTTGCTCGTTTATATCGTTTATGATATTTTTGGTTGTTTCCGGAGGTGTATTAATACCTTTTATGGATTGTTCAAATTCGCTTGACGGCATAGTGCCAGATAGTATTTTTTTGACGGCCTCTCCAAGAATTCCCATTTGGAACACCGTGAGATTATATTTCTTACCTATCTCGAATAAGGTATCTTTATATTTTGATTTTTCTATGGAATCTTTTTCTTCCGCTTCCGTTATACTTTCATTTGTTTTTGTTTCCACTACATATTCTTCTTCTTGGTTATTTTCACCCTCTTCCGCTTCCTGATTATTTTTTTCAAAAGCATCCATAAGGTATGGGCGTATGTCTTTTAGTATCAGATCGTCTATCTCCACCATCATTTCATCTAGAGAATATTTTGGTATTGATATCTCTTCCGCCAATATTTTTTCATACTCGTTTAAATCTATCAAGCCAAGCAGCGCAAGCATTGTTTCGGTCGCCAAGGTTTGGGTTTGTTCATTATTTAGCTTATATTTCTCACTGATCTTTCCCAGTGTATCGAGCCATTCCTGTCCGGAAAATACCCTCTGCGCCTCCGGCGAGAGCTTCCCATAATACTCTGCTATTTTTTGTTGTAATTCTTCTTTATTCATTTATTTATATATTTCATTTTGTTTTTAGTGTTTATGTCCACCTCCTCCACCATGAGCCCCTCCGCCGTGCCCACCTTCTCCATGGCTACTGTCTCTTTTTGCGCTACTGTGTGTACCTCCTCCATGATCTCCTCCATGTCCTCCGCCTTCAGGAAGTTTTATGTCAAATTTAACCCCCTTTAGTGCCTCAGTAATTAAGTTTGCCATATCTTTCGTGAAGTTTCCTTGAGGAGTTCCTACGGATTTGATTCCAAGTCCGGACTGGAATACTTTCATTCCAGATCTTATTCCGAAGGCTACCGCGCCGGTCAATTTTGCCAGCGTCTTGCCTGATATCCCAGCATCACGCTTATCGAGTTTAGTGGAGAAGTTCCTAATATCATAACTTCCGCTGGTGGATTTAGTCATAGCTCTTCCGACCAACCCAACTTTTTCCTTTGCTTCTCTTTGAATATCGGATAGCCTTTCCTTTCCTACGACCGTAGCTCTATCTCTTACTAACTCGTTAAATATTTTTCTTAATTCATTTTCCACAGCTTTCTCACCTTGCCTTGTGATTTTTGGTATCTCTTTTTCTACTTCTACTAATTCTTTTTTACCAACTATTATGTTACCGCTAGGATCGTAAACATTTCTTTCTTCCCTTGTTTTTACTTTTTCCATTATCACATTACCATCTTTTATATTATCTTTAAGATGTTCTTCACTTAACATTTTTTCTTTTATTTTATTACGGTTTTTCTTTTCAAAGTCATCCTGCCCAATATATATTTCCTTTGTTTTTTCATCTTTAATTTCAAGAGCTTTTCCTTTATATTCTCCTTTTCTTAATTGCGACTCTATTTCTCCTCGATTTTCTTTTAAATATGTGTTTTCTCTGTGTTCTCTTTGTTCTTTAGACATATTGTTTTCAGGTACTCCTTCCAAACCAGATTTTTTATTCAATTCCTCCAATTCATATCTTGCATGGTCGGTCTTTGTTGCTATCTTCTGTTTACTGTTTATATAATGCCCAAAACGCCCAATAGTGTGATCTTTAAAACTAAGATCTCCGCGCTGTAGGTCCCCGTTTCTATATTTTTCAAAATTGCTTGCGGCCTCGCTTTTTGTCGCAGAAGCTGCTGCTTTACCGAGGGCGACTCTACCCAACAAAGCAGTTCCTCCAGCAGCGGTACCTATAGCCAGTCCTCCCACGGCTGCTCCCATACCCTGTATTTCTTTTCCTAACTCCCCTGCATATTGAACAGCAAACTCCTTTGCTTTTTTCAGTAATACGACAAGTATGATGAATGGTACGAAAACAGTCATTAAAGAATCTGAATTATCAGTTATTCCCTTCAGAAAACCAGCGAATAAGATTATTATATAAAGGAAAAAAATGAATAGAGGTGCAAGCATTGCATTCTCTAAAAGGTTTTTCCACCAATCTTTATGTCCAAATCCTGGCATGTCAAAGGGTGTAGCATATGATACAAACGCAATTGGAGAAAATATCATATATATCCAAAGTGAAACAACCCTAGCTACAAATAGTAAGGCAACCGAAAAGAATATATATGCAGTGTAAAGAGTTATACCTATTAGAAGGATTGTTATAAATATAAATTTTCCCCTACTTTCATCATATTTTGTTTGGCTCGTTACTATGTCTTGTGGATCGTATTTATTTATCAAACCCACAGAAATTGATTTTTGTCCACTAGCGCCGGTTGCTAAATTATTCTGATTGTCTTTTGAAGTTATGTTATTGTAAAACACCTTAGCAAGTATATTGGTTCCGTCTATTACTAGTTTACTAGTAAACAAGCTGAAATTTATTATTAGGCCAATAATAATTACAGCACCAACAAGCTTTTTATTGTCTGATACGTTTAACCCAAGTATTGTCTTGATAGCTACGTATAATAATGCAATTATAAAAAATATATTTGCTATATCCCTAACTGCTCCCCAAGCTTGTCTTACAAATTCATTACTATAGGAGGAACTATTTGTTGAATAATAGACAAAGAAATCAAGAAATTGACCAGCAAATCGTGCCACTACAGCTGATACTTCCCATACCATGTAGAATAATCCAGCCACACAGCCTATTATCCCGTCCATAGAAAATATTGAACACCCAAGATCTAAATTGTTTTTTAGTTGTCCAGAAGAACTACTTGAACCAGAAGCATAGTTTTTTATTGGGTCATTTGTATTTGAGGATGAAGTCTGAAATCTTACTTCGCTCGAGAAAAATGGGTCAAACTTATCAAACCAGTAAGCTTTCTGATTACCAAGTATTTCGAGTTGTATGGTATAAGAGCTATTTGCTGTCAAAGACGAATCAGTTGTGAGGGTAAAAGTATTTTCCGGTGATGTTAAATCAAATTTGATAGGGAAATTTGTAAGATAGTACTCATTTCCTCGCTTGTCCAATACCTCATTACCCTTAGAATCTTTAATAATAAATTTTATTCCTTGCCTTGGGTCACTTGAATTTCCGCCTATATACGAGTAAGCATCTGCTACGTTTCCACCTTTCCATACTGCAGTCCCGAGTCCTCCTGTACCTTGTGTAGCTTTCCAAGTCCCAGAAGTTTTTCCATTTCTCCATTCCCCTTCTTGATTTGTGGTTGTAGTGCTTTTCCAATATCCATTGCTTTCTGTGTAGTTTCCATTACCATTGTCGTTTACCCATGTACCAGAAGTGACACCTACTTTTTTATCTCCATACCAAACACCATAGCTGTTATTATTATCGTTCCAGGTTCCAAAACTTGTTGTCCCTTCTCCACTATACTGAGGGTTCACTTTTATATGTACAGTGAATGTTACAGAATTTGAATTTGCGCTGATGTTCTTATCTATAAAAGAAGTCCCAAATATATCTGTTATACTTGTGGCCTCTGCTTTATTGACACTAAAATTAAACGCCAAATTTTTATTATTATCTTTTCCTATTTGCCCCGAAACTGGCGCCAAGAAAATGGCTAGCATTATGAGAGACACTATTCCTTTTTTAATCCAGTTTTTTTTCATTTTTCTATAAACCAACTAAAAGGCAGGTAAGGCTAATTATTTTTTGAAATAATATTCGTAATTTGAAGCCGTTTTAAACACCGTAGTGGCCTTTCTCACATCCACTATCTTATTATTGTAATACTCATACACAGTGAGCACGTTTTGGTTGAGTTGTAGTTGATAAGCGGCAATATCCGGCAAGCTTACACGTATTTCTTTACCGTTTTCGCTCACGTATCCGAATGTCCTGGCGAATTGATCCGCCAAATTCCAGGCGAATGCTTGCAAGTCTCCCCCACTTTGATACCCGTATAGTTTTGTGAAGTTTGAATCTTTTACAATTTGTCTTACAAATACTGTTTCTATACCTTCATGGTATCTTACTATTGCGTCCGCCGGAGGAGCACCTGTTTGCCCTAAGGAGAGCGGTGTCGTATTGATTATACCCGCAGTATTGTTGCCATATAATAGACTACCCCAATCAGTGCCTGACCAGATACCGGTCGATCCAGAACCTATCGTACCTGTCAACGTCCTCCACGTGCCGGAGCCAGATGAGCTGGACCAAGTACCGACTCCACTTCCAGTACTCGTCCAAACAGCTGAACCCATACCACCGGTTCCGGAAGTTGTAGTCCAAGTACCGGTTCCTCCCCCAGTAGTCCAATTTCCGCTTGTACCAACCCCGGTGGTTCCACCGGTAGTTCCCAAACCTGTTCCACCTGTGGTACCAAGCCCAGTAGTTCCTCCTGTAGTTCCCCATCCTGTTCCCCCAGTGGTGCCTGATCCAGTACCTCCTCCTGTGGTATTTCCATCTCCGCCAGTATCACCTCCGGTCGTCCCATCGGTATTGTCCGATGTAAAGAAAACGGAAGTATATCCGTAAACTATTTTATTTTCTCCTCCGGAGTTTGCCGAAGCCACCAACCTGAATTGATATCTAGTATTTGGATCTAATTTTACTTTTGCTATCTCTAGTAAATTACACTGTACTGATTTTTGTATACTGGTTTCACCATTCAAACTATAATCTTTCTTGCAAACATCATTCCACTCTGTTGTCGGATCCATATCATATTGTTTGTACTGGAAGTAGGCTGTTATAGGATATATAGAACTGAAAGATCCGTTGAGTGTCGCTGTATTTACTCCTATATCCGTCGCATCTTCGGTTTTTACTGTGGTTCCGTATGGTCTGGTATGAAAATTCTTTACTATATTGTCTTCCCCGGTTTGGTACCCTATGACGGATCTATTCGAAGCAATGGCGCAATAGTAATATGTAGTATCCGGTGCCAGCCCGCTTATCTTTTGATAGAAAGATTGCGAAGCTGGTGGAGTGCAGTACGGATAAGTTCCTCCTTTTGTACAAGTTTTATCTTTCGAGCCGAGCGGTATGTCTTTGGTTGAAATCATGTTTGTCCCATATATGTCGTTGCAAAAAATTGGCGATATTTCCGCTTTTGAATATCTGAAGTATGCCGTGAGAGGGAGAGTCGGATTTGCACTTTTATCTCCTGCGGTACCATGCAGTACGGCCGTGGTGTAGGTAATATTATCTACTGCATCTGTCTGTACAAAAATATCTGACTTAGAAGATGTAGTAACGGATGTTCCTCCTCCGTTACTGCCGGTGCCGCCACTGCCTCCGCCAGTACCAGTTCCACTTCCAGTTCCTGTTGTCCCTCCGGTATCGTCTATAAATACAGGCACAGTATCCGCTCTCAATATAAAAGGAGAGAGGAGAAGAATGATTATAGCTAGTTTAAATATATTACTTTTCATTTTAATAAATGCCTATCATGTGTTCAAATGGCGAACTTCCTTCATGCCCGGAACTTCTTTCGCCTACGGATATCCACTGACCTACTCCTGACTGAGGTACCAAGTCCCAGGTTTTTAGCCTTTCTGGACCTCTGTAGGTATAAGCATCAGAGTCACCAGATCCTCCAGCAGTAAAGTATATAAAGCTCAAAAACCCTGGACCCATTATTAGATTTCCATTACTATCGTAGAACGATGGTTGCCCCGATACCAAATTAGTATCCGCATTCGGCATTTTATTGGTGAAACCGCTATTCCATGGGTCTGGGATATTACTTTCTTTTTTTAATACATTATAATCGTAGATTATAGGGAAAGGATATGTCATTCGTTTTATAGCGGCTGTATTGTTTCTATCCCATCTGCCTTCTGTAAACATCTTTCCATACCCAGCTAAACCCTGACCAGTTTTGTTTTTGTCCGCAAAACCTTCTCCGAGATTTTCTGTTATATCGTGAGGGAATGGGAAATTTTTTGGCGTTTCAAGTTCCTTTTCACACCCATAAGGACCTTTTAGTAGATTGTTATATATATATACCCTTTTATCTTTTATCTGTTTCAATATATTGTCTGCCTTAGCTATATCATCACCGTTGACCATGCTTGCGGATATCCTGCCGAAAGCATTTATTTGCACCTTTAGCTGTGTTTCATAATCATCTTTTGTTATTTGTCCTGACTCGAGCTTACTATTTAAATCATCTACGACCGCTTTTATATCTTCCAGCGTGCCTAT
>DAHVYC010000018.1 GCA_027327845.1 Candidatus Nomurabacteria bacterium | reverse complement strand
GCGCATATTGCTACATCCGAAACAATTGGTGCATCCATGGCAATCATAAAGAAAGTAAGAATCCACGCAACTCTTGCAGTTAAAAGAATAAAGGACATGAAAACAATCGGTACAAAACATATCTTCATAACAAAGTTCCGACCGATGAACTACATACAGATCAGAGCAATCTTTGGTGTATGCTATCCTGTTTGAATAAAAAGTACGGTCTATGCGCCAAGATGCCGAAGAAAGATAGCTATCCTTACTTCCTTCTGCCACATTGCAATAATCACTGTTGGTTGCTTTTATATTTGAAAGACATTGGATCGGGAAAATATCTCTCAATTCTTTCCATTGAGTAAAAAATGGCCTAGAAAAATCATATACTCTGCCGTAAGAGAGCGGGTTCCATTTATCTCCCCACCAATATTTAGAATCATATACCACTACTTTTTCATCCGGATGAATAAAAGAAATGAGCATTTCATCGTGGCCTGGTACATCGCATTTTCTTTTATATAAAGACATCTCATTGCGCCAGCATAGTCTTCTTATGGTTCGACATTCCGGACAAAAGGTCGGCGGAGGGACTTTGATTTTTTCGTAAAAGGAAAAATCTTCAGATTCTATAATGAAGTCTTTATTGCAGTTCTGACATCGTTTGACTTCGTTTTTCATAGGCTATATAAAATAGTACCCAGCTTCATTCAAGTATTTTTCGGAGTACATCTTCTGGAACTTCCTGCTTAATTTCTTTTTCTTCAATATTTAGCAATTCTTTCTGCAAACTTTCATTCTCTTCAGGCATATTTACCGATTCTATAAAATTTTTCAATTTATTCATATCCTCCTGACTTGCTCCTCGGTCTTTAGGGTTGTTTTCTTTTTGTGCTGGTTTTGTTGTTTTAAGCTCATTGAGAGATATCGGGGCTTCTTCTTTTTTATTTTCTTTTATCTCTTCTGCTTTGGTTTCTTTTGGAACTTCGTTCTCGGAAAGAGTTTTGTTTAATACTTCCCTTAATGCCAAATTTTCACCATTTATCAAACGAGATGGTTTTTGTCTGTCTTTACTTGAAAAAACTTTCTTAATCGTTCCAAGTATTTTTGGCGCCTTAGGACTGATATGTTTTACGGACCTATCTTGATATATGTTTTCTGAATCACCATTTTCTCCATTACTTGATCTTGACATATATCTATCTTCTCCTTCTTTCACTTTTATCTCTCCGGAAGTCAAATCTTGTTTTTTGAATTCTATACCCAAATCTGCCAATGGTTTATAAAATTTAACTTCATCATGTTTGAATTGCCTCATGGACCCCACGGGCTTAAGTTCCCCAGCTTTTATTTTAGTTATGCAATCCCTACAGTAAACTGGTCTGCCAGGTTCAGGCTTGAAAGGAACTGAGGTATCTTTTCCGCAAGAAGAACACTTCGCCGGAAATTTTCCTGCACCATCTGGGATCTCCCCGTCCCCCAGAGCCATCCCGCTCCAATCGTTAATTTCTTTTTCCACTATTTCCCTTTCTCTACAATATAACTCTCTTGAAGTTTGTATGACCTTATCTTCTATTTCCTTGCCTCCTGAACTTGCCAAGGGCGGAATAGTTTTGGCGGAAAACGGCCTTGAAGTAACTCCATCTATCATTAACTTCAAATATACTTTAAAGTTTGGAAGATTTACGATATCTTGCGGAGTAAATTCCGGTTCAAATTCTTTTTCCAAAAATTCGGCATCATCAGCACCGACTCGGAAAACTATTATTGTACCGACGTTGCCGAAAACAGCGTCTCGGACGTTCGCACCCTTATCGGAAACCAGCTGGGCAGTGTATTGATGAGCTACAGTAAGATTTAATCTATATTTTCGAGCCTCCGATAAAATAGAAGCAAAAGAATCGGTAACGAAATTCTGAAATTCGTCCACATAGAGGTAAAAATCTTTTCTGTCGTTTTCCGGTATGCGGACACGTTCCATGGCCGCCAACTGTATCTTGGTGATTATCATTCCGCCCAGGAGCGCGGAGTTATCTTCCCCTATTCGCCCCTTGGAGACATTAACTAAAAATATTTTCCCTTCGTTCATTATGTCGAAAATATTTATGGTGCTTTTTGACTGACCAACCACATTTCTGATTATGGAAGTGGAAAGAAATTGCCCGACCTTGTTTTGGATAGGTGCTATAGCTTCATTTCTGAATTTATCCTGCCAAGCCTCATATTCGTGTATCCAAAAGGCTTTAATCACAGGATCTTTCAAATTAGAAATTATTTTCTGGCGATAGTCCTTATCCACGAGCATTCTTTGAATACCGAGAAGGGTCGTGCCGGGCGTATCAAGTAAAGCTAAAATAGTATTATTCAAAATATATTCCATTCTGGCAGACCAAGCGTTAGCCCAAATCTTGGTAAAAATTCCCATTAGCCCTGAAGCTACGAGATGTTTGTATTTAGAATCGATGAGTTCCAAAACATTGAATCCTATATGGTATTCCGTGTCCGCCGGATTGAAATAAACCACATCCTTCATCCTATGCGGAGGAACTGAAGACAGTACGCTCTCTACTAATTCACCGTGAGGATCTACCACGCATACGCCTTCTCCGTTCTGAATATTTTGAATTATCATATTGAAAAGAAGCACGGATTTACCTGTACCTGATTTTCCTAAAACATAAACATGCTGGCGTCTATCTTTGCGCTTTATGCCAAAAAGCTGGTTCTTATCCCGATAAGTCGTATATCCTATATATGTTAAATCTTTATTTCTAGGAAGTTCGCGAAGCTCCATATTTTGCAATTATACAATAAAATAAGCATTTTTACTAGTAAATTTCCTTATTGTAACATTCCTCGCAGAATACTATTTCCGGTCGATCAGGGGCAAAACTTGTCTCAAATTCGTTAGTACAATTACCTTCGTGCCCATGATTCTCCTTATCACACATACAAGATCGATGCCAAAGGTTTATAGGATTTATTTGTTTCAATCTTCCATAATATCGACAATTCGGGCACAATATTGGAATCGGAATACCTTGATTTTTATATAATTGAAGTTCTCTGTCTATTATCTTAAAAGCGGTAGAACATTTGTGTTCACACTTTCCATTATGGGTACATTTTATTACTTGCCCAATCATTTCATCGGTGGTATAAGATATATCGTCTGGTAAATCTTTTTCTTCCAAAGTAGTATGGTAATCCCTATTTTTTTCTTCTTTCCATTTTAAATTTTTGCCAATAGCTTCTTCTCTGCTTAATGGGAAAAAGTCCATATTGAAAGTCTCGTTGTAGCTATACGGAGAAACCCAGTTCGGGAAAAATTCTCCCCATTCCCCGGTTCGTTTCATATGTTCTATTATCTTTTCTTTTAAAATTTCGTATTCTTCTTTTTTATACCGTTTGTTTAAAATCGAGTATTCGGAATGTTTCAGGCCTATGCAACCAAAAATATTATTAGAGGAATGGCAATTATTGGAATAGAAAGCAAAACTGCATTTCCAGCAAAATACGCTCATCAATTCATAATATGAATTATCCGGTGTCGCACATTCATAACAAAGTTCCGGATTTCCACTATTATTGCAATCATATGAATTTTTCGCTGCGTCTATCAACATCATAAACCTACAATTCTCAAGATTGGATGCAAAAAATGAATCCTTAGACATTTTTGAATTTATTAACATATTGCCAGTAGATCCTGGAGATTTAAGCAAAAAAGCGAATCTATGAGGACATTTTAGTACCATGTCACTATATTCTTTATTCAACTTTTCTATATTTTTTCTGCTATTTAAATTTTCCTTTTTTAACTCTTCCTGATAAGCTTCCTTCGTATAAGGTTTATTTCTTATGTAGTAATTTTTTCCTCTTAAATTCGTACACATGAAGCAATTTTTACAGTTTCTCATGTCATAGCAAAAACATAGATTCATGGAATCAAAACAAAGACGAGAATATTTACTGTCGAAAAGTCTGTCGGATTCCATGCATCCATAACATCTTTCCGAGTTGTTTACAAAAAAACTATCGGATACGTCTCTATCATAACAGGTATAGTAAGAATACATAACATTATCACAATACCATCCAGCGGAAGTCAGATAACAATTTTTAGAAAAAGCGAAATCTTGCGCATATTTAGAGTTTAAAGAAGCAACCTCGTCATCATTTTGCATATTAAGCATTGGTACTTTATCAAGCAATTCCTTAAACTGCTCGAAAAACGGTCTATTGAAATCAAAATCTCTCCCATAGCTGTATGGGTCCCAACCATCTCCCCACCAGCATTTTTGGCAGTATACAGGGAAAGGCGCGTCAGCTGGATAAATCGATATTATTTTCTTTTTACATAAATCGCATATTCTTCTATAAAAAGTTCTCCCGTTGCGAAAAAATAACCGCCTTTTAAGACGACACTTCGGACAAAAAGTGGGTGCGGGAACCCCGATTTTCTCATAGAATCCGAAATCATCCGGCTTGATTGTGAAGTCTCCCTTACAATTCTGACATATTCTTTTTTCAGAAGCATTAGTCATTGCAATTTTACCTGTCCATTCGTAGCCTTGGCGAAGGTGGGACAAATCCTAACTTCAGATTGCATAATATTATTATTGTATCAAAAATCTGTAAAACAAAAAGCCCCGCTAGGGGGCTTTTTGTTTTGGCTTAATTACTGTTTTGGCGTATCGCTTTCTCCTTCCTTCTTATCTCCTTCTTTAAATTCAGCATCCCTAACCTCTTGATTCCCGCCTTGCGTCGATGAGTCTCCGCCAGTCGAGGTAGGTTGTTCTCCGGAGGTTCCAGCCTTACTCATCGCTTCGCCGATTTTAGACATTTCGCTTGAGAGCTCTTCTGTCGCTTTCTTTATTGCCTCAGCGTCCGTGCCATCTTTTACTCCTCTTAAGGCTGTTATTTTAGCATTCACGGCATCTTTGACATCAGCTGGAATTTTACCTTCGTTGTCTTTCAATGCTTTTTCCGCCGTATAGATTATCATCTCAGCCGTATTTTTTATTTCTACAATCTCTTTTTTCTTTTTATCTTCTTCCGCATGTAATTCCGCATCCTGTTGCATTTTCTTAATTTCTTCTTCTTTAAGACCAGAACTTGCTTCTATTTTGATAGATTGAGCTTTACCCGAAGCTTTATCCATAGCTTTGACATTCAAAATACCATTTACGTCTATATCAAATGTCACTTCGACTTGCGGTATTCCTCTCGGGGCCGGAGGTATGCCGTCCAGTATAAATCTGCCGAGGGATTTATTGTCAGAAGCCATAGGGCGTTCTCCTTGCACAATATGTATTTCCACAGAAGTCTGATTATCTGCTGCAGTAGAAAATACTTGAGATTTTGATGCTGGGATAGTGGTATTCCTGTCTATAAGCTTGGTTGCCACGCCTCCCAAAGTTTCTATACCTAAAGAAAGCGGGGTAACATCGAGCAAAAGTACATCTCGTACATCTCCCGCCAAAACTCCTGCCTGCACGGCAGCACCGAGGGCCACCACTTCATCAGGGTTAATGGACATATTGGGTGTTTTTCCAAACAAATTTTTCACAGCTTCCACTATCATCGGCATTCTTGTCTGTCCTCCGACCATTATGATCTCATTTATTTCATTCATTTTAAAGGGAGACGATTCGAGAGCTCTTTTGGTAATCTCAATAGAGCGGTCCACATATTCCTTAGCTAGGGATTCCAGAGTAGCCCTGCTCATTTTCATCAATAAATGCTTCGGGCCTGTAGAGTCAGAAGTGATAAAAGGAATATTTATTTCCGCTTCCATGGTAGTAGAGAGTTCATGTTTTGCTTTTTCTGCCGCTTCTTTCAGCCTCTGGTGAGCTAGAGGATCTTTTCTTACATCCATGCCTGATTCCTTTTTATATTCCTCGGCAATCCAAGCAATTATCTTTCTGTCTATATCACCTCCACCCATATGAGAGTCTCCATCTGTCGATTTAACCTCTATGACATCATCACCTATCTCAAGCACGGACACATCAAAAGTTCCTCCACCAAAATCATATACCACTATTTTTTCGTTCTTCTTTTTATTGAATCCGTAGGCTAAAGCTGCCGCAGTAGGTTCGTTGATTATTCTTTTTACGTCCAATCCCGCTATCTGGCCTGCGTCTTTTGTAGCTTTTCTTTGCGCATCATTGAAATAAGCTGGAACGGTAATAACAGCCTCGGTTATTTTCTCTCCCAGTTTGGATTCGACATCCGATTTTATTTTTTGTAAGATCATCGCAGAAATTTCTTCCGGTCTATAAAATTTATCTCCCATTTTCACTTTTACTCCGCCATTTTCTCCTTCTTCTATTTTAAACGGAGCAGAAGTTTTATCTTTCTGTACACCTGGATCGTCGAAACGGTGTCCCATATATCTTTTTATTTCTGAAACTGTATTTTCTGGGTTAGTTACAGCTTGCCTTTTAGCTAAAAGACCGACAATACGATCACCATTTTTAGTAATGGCAACGACAGAAGGCGTAGTTCTATTACCTTCAACATTTTCTATAATTTTCGGCACGCCTCCTTCTATAATGGCTACTGCCGAATTTGTAGTACCTAAATCTATTCCTATTATTTTACTCATATTTTATAAGGTTCCCACGCCATTGGCGGGGTAAAAAATTAATAATTTACGTATATTTTGCGACCACTAAAAACTTGTATAAATAGAGTATATATGATAGTATATATCCATGTCAACCCCCACACCTATTATTTTGATATTAAATATAACGTGCTTAAGCACGTCAAAATTATAGGTGTGGGGGTCAAGTAAAAAACCATGAAAAAACAAAACTTTTCTAATAAAATTTTAAAGATTTTAGCCGAAAAACCAGCAATACCGATCGACAATCTGACCACCGGTCTCGATGATAAAAAAACAACTTATGCTATCACCCGTTCCATGAAAAATTTAGTGGAATCCGGGTGTATTGAAATAATAAAATCAGACAATAAAGAATATTTAAAACTCACTAAAAAAGGTAAAAATAAATTCAACTGTTTAAAGCTCGAAGGAAGCGGGGCCCTGGTGTCAAATACATGGGACGGACTCTGGAGGATAATAATATTAGACATTCCGGAGGAGAGGAAAAGCGAGCGTGAAGCTCTGCGCTATCTACTAAAGAAGGCGAACTTTACCTGTGTTAAAAATACTGTCTGGGTATCTCCTCTGCCCTATGAAAATCTTTTCGCCAACATAAAAAAAGATCTTGGACTCGACAAGGAACTTATGATAATAGTCACCGATAAGATAGACGAGGAAACAAAAACTGCTTTTCTGAAAAATATTCAAAATAACAAAAACAAACTTTAAATTTTTGATTTCTAGGTTTTTATTATTCTTATATAATATTTTTGAATCCACCAGCTTGCAAATCCCAAAGTTTTTTATAAGTACCATTTTTATTTTCCAGAAGTTCCTCATGCGTTCCATCCTCAGTAATTTTCCCTTTTTCAAGCACAATAATCCTATCCATCTGCCTAATAGTGGACAATCTGTGCGCTATTACTATAGTCGTTTTATCTTTTATAAGTTTCAATAAGGCATCTTGTATAAGATACTCTGAGTGAGAATCAAGAGAAGAAGTAGCTTCGTCCAATATAAGTATGGGGGCATTCTTTAAAATCGCCCTAGCTATAGCGACCCTCTGACGTTCTCCTCCTGATAACTTAACTCCGCGCTCTCCCACATAAGTTTCATATTTCAATGGAAGTTGCTCCACAAATTCATCGCAATGAGCCATTTTTGCCGCTTCTAGAACTTCTTCATCGGTAGCATCACGCCTACCATACCTTATATTCTCCATCAATGTCCTATGAAACAAAACAGGATCTTGGGGGACAAAAGATATAATTTCTCTTAAATTCTCTTGAGTCATTTCACTTATATCCTTACCGTCTATGGTAATTTTACCGGAGGTTAAGTTGAACAATCTCATTAAAAGACGCACAAAGGTCGTTTTCCCTGCTCCCGAAGAGCCTACTATGGCTATTTTTTGTCCTGGCGGAACTTCTAAGTAAAAATCGTTCAAAACTTTAGCATTATTGTTCTTATATACATAAGTAACATGGTCAAAAACTATTTTCCCTTTTTGGGGCAATTCATTGTGTTTAATGGGAACATTAATAGAAGAGTCGTCTACCTCATAAGGCGTATCCAGTATCAATGCCATCTCCTGTGCATCGGCGAAACCATCATAAAAAGTTCTTATGATTCCTCCAAACCCCCATAAATTGTCTATCAAACGCATCAAATAAGTTTGAAGAAGCACAATAACCGGCAAAGTTATTATGGATAATTTCCAGTCTCCAACCGCCACCCAAATAATCAAAAATTCGACAGCAAAAGAATAAAAACTTTGCACAGCATTAAGCCCTTCCCAGAGATACCAGTTGAAAACCATGGCTTTCCTTTGATCTTCTATTACCTGAGCGGTGCGATTCTTTTCATAAGAGTGTCCGGTGAAAATCTGTATTGAAGAATGATTACTTATGGCATCTGACAAAACACCTGTGGTCCTGGTATCGGCCAAAGCAGCTTTAATATCATATTTAAGCTTGTATCTGGTAAAAATAAAAGCAGTAATCAAAAACACTGTGCAGAAACCCAACAGAATGTAAGAATATTTCGGGAGCAAGGTGTATATAGCGATGATTATTCCGATTCCGCGAACTAAAAGAGGCAATCCGTCCATACTTATTCTGTCCGTGAGTTTCTCAAAGGCTCTGGCATATTTATTTATTTTTTGGGTAAGAGATCCGGTGAAATTATTTATGAAGAAAGAGTATGAATGATTTATCATATAAGAAAATGCCTGTACTCGAAGACCTGCCATAACTGCTGATTCAAAATAAGCCAAAGCGAAGCCAGATATTCTGCGTATTACCCAACGGAATAAATTTAAGAATAAAACGAATATTACTATCGATTTTGCCGCCGATACTATCGTAAAATTATTCAAACTCAAAACGTCCCAAAGTTTTAAATACTGGAGAGGTACATAAACATCCAAGAGAGAGCTTATTATGGTAAGTGTTATGACGCTAAAAAAGGACACCTTAAAATGTCTCACAACTTGCCAAAAATATTTAAGCACCAGTTTAAGGTGCAAATTAGAATAATCTTTTTCTTTCTCC
>DAHVYC010000017.1 GCA_027327845.1 Candidatus Nomurabacteria bacterium | reverse complement strand
GGCTCTTGCCGGCAAATAAGAACTATAAGCCAATATACCCGGAACACAGTTTGAATATTGTTGCGATAGTAAAAGCAGTAATAAGAAAATACTAACATTATAGAATCTCATAATAATATTCCAAAAATTAAAAAAGCACCCGGAGGGTGCTTTTTTAATTAATCTCGAGATTAAAATTATTCCACTGCGTCCTTCAAGGCTTTTGCTGGTCTGAATTTTGGAACTTTCTTAGCAGCAACCTTTACTTGTTCTCCGGTCTTTGGATTGCGAGCCATTCTGGCGGCGCGTCCTTTTACGGAAAAGATTCCGAAGCCGGCGATTGATACTTCGCCACCTTTCTTCAAAGTTGAAACGATGTTATCAAACAATCCATCAACAATCTCTTCAGCTTGTACTTTTGTACCACCAAGCTTTCCGTGTACCCATTCAGCTAATGCTTGTTTATTCATATAAATGAGGTTTTAGGGCCAGTTTTACAATATTATTTGTTAGAAACTGGATTCTAGAACCTGGAAGCTATTATTGATAATATTATTTCGACCCTGTCCGGCCTTTATGGCGGACATTATCTTATAAATTGATACTTTCTTATTATATATCAAGGGTTTTTTAACGCAAGTATATTATAAGAAAGAAAAAGAGTAGTTTTTAAAGGGGTTTGGCGAGCCAATTTCAGGAAATTTTAAGCCCGCCTGCCATCGCTACAATGCTGATTAAGCGATTAAAGAATATAAAGTAAGCAATTTATTTTAAAACTTCTAACCACTGTAGTTGCTCTGGCATTGGCGGGCAGGCTTCAAAATTTCCGTACCGGCTAAAAACTAGCTCTTTTTCTTTCTTATTGCTTGCTTTTATCTAGCGTATTCTATCACTCTGGTTTCCCTGATTATTGTAACTTTTATTTCTCCAGGGTATTTCAACTCCTGCTCTATTTTTACCGCTATATCATGCGCCATAACCTTCGCTTCGACGTCCGATACTTTCTCCGGGGTTACAAATATACGTATTTCACGTCCTGCTTGCAGGGCGTATGATTTTTCGACACCAGGAAAGCCGTTTACTAGGGCTTCAAGTTCCTGCAGTCTCTTCAGGTAGTTTTCCACAGAATCCCTTCTGGCTCCTGGTCGGCCTCCCGATATGGCGTCGGCAGTTTGTACTATTACGGATTCTATTGATTCATAAGGATAGTCCTCATGATGGCTCTTCATGGCGGTAATTATTTTTTCATCTGCTCCAAATTTTTGGAGAATTCTTATACCTATTTCTATATGAGTGCCTTGCACTTCGTGGTCTAGCGCTTTTCCTATGTCGTGTACTAATGCTCCGGCTTTAGCAATGGCCACATCCGCTCCTAATTCTTCGGCTATCATGCCGGCTATATGTGCCATTTCTATGGAGTGTTGCAATACATTTTGTCCATAACTGGTGCGGAAGTAGAGTCTGCCGATTATGGCCACTATGCGCGGATCAAAGTTGAATATCCCGCATTCGTACACTGCCTGTTCTCCTTTTTCTTTTATTATTTTATTTATTTCTTCTTTTGCTTTTTCTACCAGCTCTTCTATCTTTGCAGGCTGTATGCGTCCGTCCAGTATGAGGTTTTCCAGCGCCAATCTGGCGACTTGCCTTCTGATAGGGTCGAAAGACGAGATGATGATGGACCCGGGTGTATCGTCCACGATAAGTTCCACTCCGGCCGCTCGCTCAAAAGCCCTTATGTTTCTTCCTTCTTTTCCTATTATTTTGCCCTTGATTTCGTTGTTCGGGATGTTGACCATAGTGGTCATGATCTCCGAAGCGGTGCTTGAGGCCAGGCGCTGGATGGAAGTGGCCAGGATATCCTTCGCTCTCTTGTCCAGTTTTTCTTCGTTATTGTTTTCCAGTTTTTGAATTCTTATCAACAGATCTTCCTCATATTTTTTTTCTATATCTTTCATGAGTTCTCCTTTTGCTTCGTCTTCAGACAGTTTTGACACTCTTTCAAGCTCGGTCCTCTTTTCATTCTCGACATTTAGCACTCTTTCTTGTACCTTTTTCACCTCTTCCACTTTGAGTTTTATGCCCTCCGCTTCTTTATTTATTTCTATCTGCCTCGCATCCAAGAACTCATCTTTTTTAATGAGTCTTTTTTCCGTTTCTTTCAATTCCAATTCTTTCTTTTTCTCTTCCTCTTTCAATTCTTCAAGCCTTTTTTCAGCCTTGTTGTTGGCTTCATCGACGATTTTCTGCGCTTCTTCTTTTGCGCCGACCATCATCTGCTTGATGTCTATCTCTATGGACTTTCTTTTTCCGAGAGCGACCACAAGACGGAGATAGTACCCTATTCCAACGCCCAAAAGGAGTACGAATACTCCGATCAAAATTACTATTAATGTGCTCATAAGCCTTATTTCGGCCTATAAAAACAAGCCACTATATTTGCGGTCTTATTGTTCTTAAAAAAGAAGTAAAAAGATTTTTCTCTAAAGTTTCACCCTTAAGCAACATATATATTGGGATATTCCTATAAACCGATTTGAAATAAAATTTGTAAAGTCTAACGCTTTTAATATAACAAATGCGGGCATTTTTGTCCACATTTGCTTTTTTAAAGAATTTGTGCGATAATAAAAATAGAGATGTACCTAAATAATCATACTACTATCTCATACCCCGTGAGGAGGATTTATGCCCAGGAAAAAGATTGTTGTTACAAAAAAATTCCTTAAAAAAGAAGTTGTTATTCCTAAAAGGGAAGAAACAGCTGTTCCAAGAGCAAAAATTGAGTCACTCTTGGCACAAGGAAAATACAAGCAGGCATCAGTTGTTTTAATGAACTGTGCTAGCGATATTCACCCGGATGATTTTAAGGTATTTAATAAAGAAATAAAAAATAACCTTAAGGTCAGTAGTACAACCACTAGTGATTATCCTGTTCCTCCAGGTGGGAGAGTCACTCGTGGTCCAAGATGTCCTAATTAAATTTTTATAAACCCTGTCAAATGCGCAAGACAGGTAGCCGCCACTTCTAATATTGTTGGCGGTTTAATTTTGCCAACTTTACCGAATTTAAGATTTTTGAGTCGAGGTTTTGGATTTAGCCATTACTTCGTCCACGATCCCGTATTTTTTAGCTTCTTCCGCATCCATAAAGAAATCTCTTTCCACATCTTTCTCTATCTGCGCCAACGGCTTGCCTGTATTTTTCGCCAAGATTTTATTCAAATTGTCTTTTGTCTTTAATATATGTTTCGCAGTGATGGCTATGTCTGTGGCTTGGCCTTCTACTCCGCCGAGCGGTTGATGGATCATAACTTCCGCATTCGGCAAAATAAATCTTTTACCCTTCTTTCCCGCAGAAAGTATTATTGCCGCGCCGGAAGCTGCGATCCCTACACAATAAGTGGAGATGTCTGGGCGCACGTGATTCATCGTGTCTACTATAGCTAAGGTAGAATTGACTGATCCGCCAGGGGAGTTTATATAAAGGTGTATATCTTTTTTAGAATCTTCAGATTCTAAAAACAAAAGCTGAGCGATCACTATATTCGCCACATTGTCATCAATCGGCCCGGCTAGAAAGACTATGCGTTCTCGCAATAGTCTGGAGTATATATCATAAGCTCTTTCACCAAATTGTGACTTCTCAATAACTGTAGGAATTAACATAGTGACATTATATATCAAGTAGTAAATAAATCAATTTTTGTTTATTTATTTTGATTTTCTAGAAACTGGAAAACCTTTTCGTTAGTTAAGACGTTTTCCGCATAAGTCTTGGCGCGTTCTGGGTCTGCGTCTTTATAATGGCTCAATATTTGCGCCACTTCGTTCGCCACTTGTTCTTGATCGGCGATGATTTTCTCCTGTTTCGCGATTTCGTTCAAAATCAAAGCAAGCTTGGCCTTTTTTTCCGCATCACCTCTGAATTCTTTTCTTAAATCTTCTATGGTTTTGTTTATATGTCTCAAATAATCCTCGAACTTGAGACCCATCTGGGTAATGTCTGACTCCATACGATAAAGAATTTTATCCAATTCGACTTGCACTAAGACTTCCGGCAATTCTATCTTTAACTCTTTTATTATTTCTTCTATTATTTTAAGCCTGGTTTTTTCTCTAGCTTGGTTTTCCTTTTCCAATTTTATGTTCTCTTTCAGTTTATCTTTAAAATCAGCCACATCTTTAAAAGGTCCCAATGATCGCACAAAATCATCATTGAACTCTGGAAGCTCGGCATCAGGCATCGAGGCGTCTTTTACTTCTGACGCCTGATCTTTATGTTCATGGGCTTCTCCTTCCTTGTGTTCATGCTTATGATCTTCAGCTTCTCCAGTCTCTGCTATATGCACATGTTTGGCGCGCGATTTCCTTATATCCATTATCGTGTCTTCCAATTCTTGGTCTGTTGCCTCAGTGTTTTTACCTTCTTTCTCTGTATCCTCTAGAGCTTTTTTTGCTATCTTTTTATAATCCGGGAGTCCGACTTCCGGCATCGTTGAAGTTTTGATTTTAAACCCAAGCGGATTTTTTCTGGCGAGTTTGGTTATGGATATCTCTGGAGCGCTGATAGCGTCTATCTTTTCTTCTTCTAAGATTTTCGGATAATAATCCGATAGGGCCATTTCCGCCATTTCTCCCAGGATTTGCGCTTCAGGAATTTTTGAAAGCAAAACATTTTCCGGCACTTTACCTTTTCGGAAACCATCCACTTCCAAATTCTCGCCGATTTTATGGAGTGCTTTATCCCAATAGCTTTCGAAAACTTCCGCCTCCAATTCTCCTTCTATCTCCACTTCACTTTTTGGGAGTTTATTTATTTTTATTTTTGTCATATTTTGCATAATTTTCTAAGCTGCTTTCTCTTTTTCCCTAGTTTCTCTTAATAAGTCTATTAATTGTTCTAGTGAGTATCTAGCATACTTAGATAGTTTATTTGTTTCCTCATCTATTCTTTGTATCCCAGATTCATTAAGTAAGGCCCATATCTTACTTGTTATATTATTTTCATCTTCCGTTCTTTTTAGTATCTCTATAATATCCCTGGTTTCTTTGCCGTTCTCTATAGCATCCAAAATTTTCGATCCGGATTCTACCTTCTCTGTTTTTGTTGTTTTAGGTGCTTGATTAAATGGATCTTTCATATTATTTTATTGGTTTTGATCTAATAAAGTTTGGCCCTGAGATGCGTTCTGCTCCATCTGTTTCATTTCTTGATACTTATTGTATAGCACATATATGCCCCCTATGATAAGAATCACTATAATAACTACTGAACCAAAGAGAGCTCCATCATATTTTTTTTCCTGTTCTTGTTCCATGGTTTTAAATTAGTTAGGGGAATAATTTTCTCTTCTCTAGAGAAGGAAGGCCACGATAAGCAATGCCACGATGTTCAATATTTTGATCATCGGATTTATGGCTGGTCCAGCGGTATCTTTGTAAGGGTCGCCGACTGTGTCTCCGGTAACGGCTGCTTTATGCGCATCACTGCCCTTACCTCCGAAGTTTCCCGACTCTATATATTTCTTGGCATTGTCCCAAGCGCCTCCTCCTGAGGTCATAGAGATAGCCACGAAAAGCCCGGTTATAATTGATCCTACCAAAAGTCCGCCCAAAGCGACAGGGCCTAAGAGAAATCCGACAATAATAGGCGCAAGGACTGGGATCAAAGCGGGGAGTATCATTTGTTTGATTGCGCTTCCGGTCACTATGTCTACGCAAGTGCCATATTCCGGTTTTCCGGAGCCATCCATAATTCCTTTTATTTCTTTGAACTGCCTGCGTACTTCACTGACGACTTTCCCAGCTGTTTTACCGACAGCTTCCATGGAAAGCGCTCCGAAATAATACGGCAGGAGTCCTCCGATGAAAAGTCCGACGATTACTTTCGGATCGCTTAAATCGAAAGACATTACTTGTCCTACATTTGCAGAAATTTCTTGAGTATAAGCGGAGAACAATACGAGCGCAGCCAGTCCAGCTGAACCTATGGCATAACCTTTAGTGACAGCTTTGGTAGTGTTGCCTACGGCATCGAGCGGATCGGTGACATCTCTGACTTCTTTTGGAAGTTCGGCCATTTCCGCGATACCACCGGCATTATCCGTTATCGGACCATAAGCGTCTATAGCCACTATAATTCCTGTCATAGAAAGCATTGACATCGCCGCTACGGCTATACCATAAAGTCCGCCCAAGCTATAAGTCGCTAAAATTCCTATCACGATAGTAAGGAGAGGTAGGGCCGTAGCTTTCATCGAGACCGCCAATCCCTGAATAACATTCGTGCCATGTCCGGACAGGGAAGCTTCAGCGATAGATCTTACTGGTTTGTATTTTGTGGAAGTGAAATATTCGGTGATCATTACCAATGCGCCTGTGACTAGAAGGCCGATTACGGCGCAAGAAAACAATTGAGAAACAGAATAGATGCCGTTGTCCGACATCAGAAGTTTTGTCACCGGATAAAAGGCGATAGCGGCTAGAACGCCGGCAGCCATTAATCCTTTGTATAGCGCACCCATTATATTTTTTGACTTTCCAAGTTTAACGAACCAAGTGCCGATGATGGAAGAGATTATGGCTACGCCTCCCATAGCGAGAGGGTAGAGCACAGCTCCATCAAAGCCGGTGAAAATAAGAGAGCCGAGAAGCATTGCTGCTACGGAAGTTACCGAGTAAGTTTCGAAAAGATCGGCCGCCATTCCTGCGCAGTCTCCGACATTGTCTCCGACATTGTCGGCGATCACGGCAGGATTTCTAGGATCATCTTCTGGGATTCCAGCTTCTACTTTTCCGACGAGATCTGCTCCGACATCTGCTGCTTTAGTGAAGATTCCACCACCGAGTCTTGCGAATACCGAAATAAGAGAAGCTCCGAAACCAAGCCCGATTAAGGTTTTTGTATCACCCGTTATTGCATAAAGTACGGAGACGCCGAGAAGCGCCAATCCTACCACTAGAAGCCCGGTGACCGTTCCTCCCTTGAAAGCTAGACTAAGAGCTTTTTCAAGTCCCTCTTTTGCCGCCTCAGTCGTCCTCACGTTGGCTCTTACAGAAACATTCATACCTATGTAGCCAGCCAAGGCGGAGAGTGTGGCTCCCAAGACGAATCCTAGAGCGGAGGAGAGGCCGAGCGTAAGCCAGAGTATGAAAAATAATACGACGGCGATAGAGGCAATGGTTTTATATTGCCTGTTTAAATACGCCTTTGCTCCTTCGGCTATGGCACTTGCGATTGATTGCATTTTTTCATCCCCGGCGTTTTTACTTGAGATGGATTTAGCCAAGAGTAGCCCGTAAACGATGGCTATTATGGAGCTTATAATGGCAAACAATAAAAATTCATTCATATGTTTTTATTTTTTATTAATAATAATGATTTTTATTTTTTACTTTTCTTAGTTTTGCTTTTTTCTTCTTTCTCTTCTTCTGTTTTTTCTTCTCCTGCTTCTGATACTTCCACATTTTCTCCATCCGTTGAGGCCATCTCTTTGCCGTTTCCTTTAATATCTATTCTCCAGCCGGTGAGTTTGGCGGCCAAACGGACGTTTTGCCCTCCTTTACCTATGGCAAGAGAAAGCTGGTCGTCTGCCACCTCGAGCACTGCCTTATGTTCATTTTCGTCTATCTCTATAGAGAGCACTTTGGCCGGAGATAAAGAATTGGAAATAAATTGTCTTGGGTCCTCTGACCATGGAATTATATCAATTTTTTCTCCTAGAAGTTCGCTGGTAATCGTATTTACTCTGGTACCTTTCTGTCCGACACAGGAACCGACAGGATCGATATGCTCATCGTTTGAAGATACCGCTATCTTTGAACGGGATCCGGCTTCACGGGCGATAGATTTTATTTCCACTATTCCATTTTCTATTTCCGGAGCCTCAATAGCAAAAAGTTTTTCTATGAATTTAGGATGGGTGCGGGAAAGTCTTAGATTGATACCCCGCTGGGTGTCTTCTACCGAGTAGAGATATGCTCTCACTCTCTGGCCTCTTTGGAAAAATTCTCCAGGGATCTGTTCTTCAGCGGCAAGGATACCCGTCGCACGGTTGAAGTCGACATACACATTACCTCTCTCTATCTTTTGCACTATACCAGTTACGATTTCTCCTTCTTTAGTTCCATATTCATCTATTATAGAAGTGCGTTCCGCCTCACGAATTCTCTGAATGATGACTTGTTTGGCTGTCTGAGCGGCGATGCGCCCGTAATCATCTTTTGATTCGAGAGGGAAGACCACCTCATCATTTAATTTGACATCCTTTTTTATTTTCTTCGCATCTTCCAGCATGATGTGGTGCTCAGAATTGAAGCGCACGCGCTCGTCTTCCTCCGCTGAATCGGAATCTTCCTCGCCTTCCATTTTGGCGATGGTTTCATCCACTACGATTTTGATTTGGAAGAAATCAGTTTTACCGGTTTCCAAGTCGAACTTGGCGCGAATGATTTGGCCCTTTTTGCCGTAGTCTTTCTTGTAAGCGGCGGCCATGGCTTGCTCTATGGCATCCAATATTTTCTCTTTTGGAATCTTTTTCTCTTCCTCCAGCTGTTCCAGGGCTGACCTGAATGTTTTAATATCTAGCATAAAATAGCTTTTAGCTTTTAGGTTTTAGCTTATATACTGCTAATACCGAAGCTGTATTATTTAATTAAAAAAGCCCTGTTTCGACAGGACTCGTACAAACACAGTCTATCACTATCATATAAAAATGCAACCCTTTGCTAACGCGGACCAGTCCTTTTCTTCTCATGGAGACTTCTCAAGACCGATAGATACAATTCCTCGACTATTTTTTCCTGAGCTTTTCCATTTTTAACATAATGATCAAGCCCGGGCGCGGCATTGATTTCTAGCACCCAGTATTTTCCAGGCACCGGCTTCTCTTCTATACTCCCGTCTACCATCAGATCCACACCGCATAAACGCAAGTTCATATCTTTGGTGATACGTATCGCTAGGTTTCGGAAAGCGGGATTTATTTTTGTCGTCACATCTATGGCGTCTCCGCCAGTGGAAAGATTGGCATTGTCCAATAAATGTACCCTTTTCCCCTTGGCGGGTATCGAGTTTAGTGTTAATCTCTGGTGTTTTAGTTTCTCGGCGATACGGGGATCATCGATTTTAATACGTGTCCACCTTTTATTCACGATAAATTTATTTTGTTTTAATGCCAGGAGTCGCCTTATTGATGTTTTACCGTCGCCTATTATATTGAGAGGTATACGCTCGTAGGCAGATATCACCTTGTCGTCCAAAACCACCAGCCGATAATCTCGGCCATGTACGGGTTTTTGCACTAGCGCCACTTTATCGAATTCAAGGACAGTGCGTATGGCGCGATAAAATTCACTTTTGTTGTTTGCTATGGCGACACCGGTGCCCTGGCTGCCGCTATTGGGCTTCACTATTACCGGGAAGCCGAGACGTTTCGCATATGTATATGCATCATCAACGGCTCGCTTGTGTGCGCCTATGGCCCTTGCTCGTTTTTTTGAAAAAAAAGTTTTACTGCCGGGTACTATCGGATAACCCATTTTTTGCATAAAAAAATTGGCATAGTCTTTATCTTCTGCGATTTCAGATGCCCCGACAGGATTGAGGTCCAGGGTATTGTATCGAAAGTATGATTTTCTACCGTCCTTGAATATTATTTGTCCGGCGATTTTCCATTCAGGTTCCAAAAAAATTTTCGCTCCGACGCGCGGCGCGAGTTTCTTCAGTAGTTTTCCCAATATGAGCGATTCCTTCTTCAGATTTTTCTCTTTGTTTTTCATCTATTATATTTCTTACGAAAATCCCTAAGTGGCGAAAATCTATACCAC
>DAHVYC010000016.1 GCA_027327845.1 Candidatus Nomurabacteria bacterium | reverse complement strand
TGAGGAAGTTTAGCTGTAATTTTATAAATCTGTTTTGTAAGTTCATATCCCTTCTGCCAACAATCAAATTTTTGTAGGATTTTATGGTAGTTGTGGTATCCATAAATTTATTTACAAATTATTGTCCCCAATCGACTAATTCAGTGAAACCAAAAATACCATAAAAATTTCTAGCTAGGTAGAAATCTGGAATATGCAGCTCAATTATTAAGTTATTTTCTACTTTTCCTGGATTTTTATTTAGCATTTATTTTACTAGAACCTAGCCCCTAGAAACTAGAACCTAATCCTAGTTCTTTTTGCGTCTTAGAAATGCCGGGACGGCGCTCCAGTCTTCAGTATCGTCATCTATGATTATTTCTTCCGGTTCGGATTTCTTTTCCATTTTCTTTATGAAGTCATTATTGTTTGCATTTCCGTTGCCTCCGGACTTTATGGTGTTGTGAATTTCCTTTACTGCTTCTTTCGCATTTTCTTCTTTCAGAACTGTTTGAGTAGCAGATCCTCCGAAAAGATTTTTAGCTCTTGGCGCTTCAGGGCCGAAGTTGGTGGCTATGACCGTCACCTTGAGTTCGCCTTTCTTAAGCTTCTCGTCTTTGATGGTTCCGAAGATGACTTTCGCATCCTTGTCTATTGATTCGGTGATTATCTTTGCCGCTTCTTGTATTTCGTGGATAGTTATGTCGTCTCCGCCGGAAATAGCGAAGAGTACACCCTTCGCTCCATTTATCGAAACCTCAAGAAGAGGGGAATTTATGGCGCTTAATGCCGCTTTTGGAGCCCTGCCTTCGCCTGTTTCCATACCTATACCCATCAAGGCACTACCAGCATTCGACATTATGGCTCTTATATCTGCGAAGTCTACGTTTATGATGCCCGGAGTAGTGATGAGATCTGAAATACCTTCCACTGCTTGACGCAAAACATTATCACAACTTGCGAAAGCGTCTTTGAAGTTAGTCGTCTTGTCGGAAAGCTGGAGGAGTCTGTCGTTCGGTATGATGATGATCGCATCGACTTCTTTTGCCAAGTCATCGATTCCTTTTTCTGCGATTTTCATTCTCTGGCTTCCTTCGAAGAAAAATGGTTTGGTGACGACAGCCACAGTGAGTATGCCTTGCTCTCTGGCCGCTCGCGCGACGATCGGAGCTGCGCCTGTGCCGGTGCCTCCGCCCATTCCACATGCGATGAATACCATATCTGCACCCTTGATGGTGTCTTGAATTTCGGATTTTGTCTCTTCGGCTGCTTTCTTGCCGACGTCAGGATTCATTCCTGCGCCGAGACCTTTGGTAAGATTTTTCCCTATGTGGATTTTCTTCTCTGCCAGGGAATGATGTAGGTCTTGAGTGTCGGTATTCATGGAAATGAAGGTGACTCCTTTGACCTTTGAATTGATCATGTGGTTTACGGCGTTCTTCCCAGAACCCCCTATCCCTATGACCATTATGCGAGCAAAACTTTCTATTTCAGGGTTTAATTTAGGCATATTTTTATTGTTCCACCCGTATAGAGGGGCGGATAATCATTTATAAATTTATATGTATTTTATAATAGCAGAAATTTAAAAAAAGCAAAGCTAGGGCATAAGCTCTTTTATATTTTTCTTTAAAATAGTTTTCACGTTTTTGAACAAATTTTTGAAAGATCCTTCTCCGTAATATCCGTCTTCATCGGGGATCATGATGAGTCCCAGAGCTGTAAACCAAGAAGGGTCTCGCAATTTAGTTTTTATGTTTCCGAAAATTTCCGTCGAACCTATTTTTGATGGAAGCTTGAGTCCTGATTTTGAAAATTCTTCAAGCCCGGGAATATTTGCGCTTCCTCCGATGAACACTATGCCCGCCGGAAGCAATTCATTTCTTTTTATTTTTTTCAAATGATTTTCTATCACTTCGAAGATATCAAAGAGGCGTGCTTCGATTATCTCATCCAATTTTTTCTTTGAAAATTCTTCCGAGCTATCGCCGAGCTTCAACTTCTCCGCATTTTCCAAAGAAGTTTTCATGCCGAGGGCGATATCATTGGTGATGTCTGCGCCTCCTATGGGGAAGGTATAGAGCGAGGCCAATATCCCGTTCTCAAATACGGAAAGGGAAACGGTTTCCGAGCCTATATCTACCAGAGCCCCTCCGACTATTTTCTGCTTTTGGGTCATAGCAATAAAGCTCCCGGCTTCCCCGGAGGCTATAAAATCAATAGGTTCTACGCCGGTCGAGGTCACCGTGTCGTACAAGTCTTCAAAGTGCGAAATAGAGCTGGTGACGAAGAGAGCCTTTACCTCGAGCTTTGTGCCCCTCATGCCGGTAGGCCGGCCCAAAATTTCTTTTCCGTCCAGTTTAAAGGAGATGGGGGATACTTTTATAATTTTTCTATTATTCAGATTCAGATTGTCCTCGCATTCATTGAGGGCTTTGTTTATGTCGAGATTGGTAACCTCGCCGTCGGCTTTAGAGATGATAGCCGTTCCGCTCACTATGTCTCCACGCAAAGTGGCGCCGCCTACGGCAACGAATGCTCTTTTTATTTTTATACCGGAAGATTTTTCCGCTGAAGAGATGGCGGACCGAAGCGACTTTGTGGCTTCTGAAATATCTACCACATAACCATGCCTCATGCCTTTTGACTCGGATTCACCGACGCCGATAATCTTCGGATTTTTTTCTCCTTTTAGAAATTCCCCGACCACGACTTTAGTCGTGGTGGATCCTATGTCTATTCCCACCGAAATGTTTCTTATCATATTTATTCTCTAATGCTTCCATTTTACTACTATGTTCCATTCCTTTCAAATGAAGCATTCCGTGGATAACTAGGAAGCCCAAAAGCCCCCTCATGTTTCTACCGAATTTCCCCGTTTCTTTCTTTATGATTTCGGGGCATAAAAGTATTTCTCCGGAGGATTTGGATAGAGGAAAAGACAGCACATTTGTGGCTTTATCTTTCTTCCTGTATGCTTTATTTATTTTTCTCATTTCCGCCTCGGTGATATATGCCAAAGAAAGGAAATAATTTTTTCCCAAAATATCTTCCTTTAAGGAAGAGAAAGGCATAGAAGGCATTTTGCTTCTTGTTTTGTTTAAGAGAGAGAATTTTTCTTCCATAGAAACTTTTATCTTATTTTTCCAAGTTTCCTCAGTTTTTCTATTTCTTTTCTTCTGGTCAGTACTTTGAGAGCGCCTTTCTTTACCGTGAGCTTCGATTCCTTTCTTTTGTTGTAGCGGGAATTTTTAACTTTCTGGATTATGTTTGATTCCTGTACTCTACGGGAAAAACGACGCACTAAGCTTGCGTTGTTTTCGTTTGCGTTTTTACTTACTTCTATTACTACTTTTGCCATAGGATACAATTTACCATAAAGTGGACTTTTTTGCAAAAAAAAGCTATATTTCAATAATGAAACAAGCAGCAGATTATATAACAGAGGAAAAAAGAAAAGAATTAGAAAAAGAATTAAAAGATTTAAAAGGCCCTAAAAGAAAAGAGATCTTAGATGCCTTGGCGTATGCCAAATCCTTGGGGGACTTGTCCGAAAATGCCGAATATCATCAAGCTCGCGAAGAGCAAGCAAAATTGGAAGAGAGAATCGTAAGGATAGAACGCATTTTAGAATCTTCTGAGGTGGTAAAGGGAGGTGGCGGAGAAGTGATCGAGATCGGTTCTAAAGTCATAGTTCTAAAGGATGGCGAAAAGAATGAAAAAACTTATCAGATAGTCGGATCGGAAGAAGCGGATATGTCTTCCGGAAAAATTTCCAACAGATCTCCATTTGGCAAGGCGCTTTTTGGAAGAAAGAAAGGAGAAAGTGTTTCTTTCGAAACTCCGAACGGGAAAGCTGATTATAAAATCATAAACGTGTCTTAAACCATGTCTTCAATAGATGAAATAAGGGAGGCAAGGATAAAAAAATTAAATCTTCTAAAAGAGAAGGGTATTGATCCGTACAAAACAAATTCTCGACGAGAGCTTTCTTTAAAGGAAGCTTCTAGTTCTTTCGAGCAATTAGAAAAAGATGGAGAATCTAAATGGTTGGCGGGCAGAATAATGTCTTTGCGCGGACAGGGCGCGATAATCTTCGTGACTCTAAACGACGGCACCGGCCTTTTCCAAGGATTGCTCAAGAAAGATGTATTGGGAGAAGAAAAATTTAATTTATTCGGTGAGGTGACGGACATAGGGGACTTCATAGAAATATATGGGAGCTTTTTCCTGACCAAGAGGGGAGAGAAAACTTTAGAAGCGAAAGATTGGGGTATGCTCACGAAAAGTTTGCTTCCGCTTCCGGAGAAATGGCACGGGCTCGAGAATATCGAAGAAATCTACCGTTCTCGTTACTTGGATCTCATTATGGATAGTGAAGCACATGAAATTTTTATCATTCGGGCCAAGGTTATAAAAGCCATCCGAGAATATTTGGACAAGAAAAATTTGCTTGAAGTTGAAACTCCGATTCTGCAAAATCAGGCCGGCGGAGCGATGGCTAGAGTTTTTGAAACACACCACAATGACTATGCGATGGATATGGTGCTGCGAATCGCCCTTGAGCTTGATCACAAGAAAATTATGGCCGCTGGTTATGAAGGGGTGTATGAAATAGGCAAGTGTTTCAGAAACGAAGGTTCCGATCCGACCCACATGCAGGAATTCACTATGCTTGAATGGTATGCAGCTTATAAAAATCTGGAGGACAATATCGCTTGGACTGAAGAAATGATCAAACATATTGCTTTTGAAATTGTCGGAAAGAAAGCTTATAAAGTTTTCGATAAAGACGGGAAGGAAACGGAAGTTAATTTTGATACGGATTGGCCGAGGGTTAAATTTGGTGATTTAGTAAAGAAAAATGCCGGTATCGATATCGCAGATATTACGCTTGAGAAAGCCAGAAAAGAAGCTATCAGATGGAATATGCCGGAAGAAGAAGTGAAGAAGACTAGCCTTGGCAATCTGCTAGATTTTATTTATAAAAAATCTTCCCGTGGTAAGATCATCAACCCGACTTTCGTCACGAATTTTCCTGGGGAATTAAAACCGCTTGCACAACAAAATGAAGATGGCACGGCCAATGTGGCGCAGCTGGTGATCGCCGGAGCGGAAATAACAAACCAATACGCAGAACTGGTAGATCCTATTTTAGAGCGAGAACTTTTAGTCGCTCAAGCAAAAGCAAAAGAAGAGGGGGATGAAGAGGCGATGGGGGTGGATGAATCATTTCTCCTGGCTATGGAACACGGCATGCCTCCGATGACCGGCTTTGGCATGGGTATCGATAGACTCGTCGCAATCTTAACTGAACAAAAAAATCTTCGGGATGTAGTTTTCTTCCCCATAATGAGGCCTAAGAAAGAGGAATAAAAAACTAGTTTTTATTAAGAAAAACATTGACTAAAAAGTCAATGTTTTTCAGTTTCGAGTTATCCACAGGTGGGGCTTTGCGCTGTTTTGGCTAGTGGTTTACAATATATATCAAGTGGGAAAAGGTGGGAAAAATGTGGATAACAATTTTATGTTAATTGGAGAATACATACACACAATAGACGAGAAGAATAGAGTTTCTTTGCCATTCAAGTTTCGCAAAGAGCTCGGTAAAAAAGTTATTATCACCCCCGGCCTTGATCAGTGCTTGTTCGTTTTCAAAATTTCAGAATGGGAAAAAGTTTCCAAAAGACTCGCTGGTTCCGATTCCGATCTTTCATTTTTAAAATCGGATAAAAGAAGTTTCAATAGATTTATGTTCGGACGAGCAGCGGAAGTCGAAGTGGACAGTATAGGAAGAATCTTGGTACCGGATTTTTTGAAAGAGAGGATCAAACTCTCCGGCAAAGCGGCAATAATCGGCGTGGAAGACAGAGTTGAAATCTGGAACGACAAAGAATGGGTGAAGTATAGGGAAGTGGTGGAAAAACAGGCGGATCAATTGGCAGAAAAGTTATGAGAGAAAGCGTACACAAGACAGTTCTTTTAAATGAAACAATAGATGGTTTGAATTTACGAGATGATTCAATCGTATTGGATGCTACGTTTGGCGGGGGAGGACACAGCAAAGAAATTTTAAAGAGATATCCAAAGGTAAAAATAATTGCCCTGGACCAAGATGAAAGCGTTTTTGAAAATTTTAAAGATCCAAGAATTATTTTTGTAAATGAAAACTTTAGAAATCTAGATAAAGCCTTGGATGGACAGAAAATAAATGGAGTTATCTTTGATCTGGGTTTGAGTTCTGACCAATTAGAGAATTCCGGGCGAGGATTTTCTTTCATGAAAGACGAACCGCTTCTTATGACCATGAAAGCGAATCCTTCTCCGGAAGATACAACTGCTCTTGATATAGTGAACAGCTGGGATGAGAAAAACTTGGCGGACATTATATACGGTTATGGAGAAGAGAGGTTTTCAAGAAGAATAGCTAAAGGTATGAGAGAGGCGAGAAAGAGGGGCGAAATAAAGAGCACCCGAGAGCTTGTAAAGATAATAGAGGAAAGCGTGCCTATGGCTTATAGAAGAGGGAAATTGCACTTTGCCACAAGAACATTTCAGGCTTTAAGGATAGCGGTCAATGACGAATTAGGCGCCTTAAAAGAAGGATTGGAAAAAGGATTCGAAGCTCTGAAAGATGGCGGGAGAATGTCGGTAATCTCTTTTCATAGCCTGGAGGACAGGGTAGTGAAAAATTTTTATAGGGAAAAAGCAAAAGAGAAAAAAGCGATTTTGATAAACAAGAAGCCGATCGTGCCCGGGGAAGAAGAGACAAGAGAGAATCCGAGGGCCAGAAGCGCGAAGCTGCGAGTTTTAGAAAAAACAATTTAAATAAAAAATGAAAAAAGCAGGAAAAAAATTAAAGAGTTACGCAACCAATAATGTAAATATCATAGACAGTGGCAATTTAAGCAGGCGTATTTTAGTGTCTATGCTTTGGGCGCTCGGGTTGCTTGGACTCATATATGTGCTTATTTTAGGTAATATGGTTTTTAATATTGTGGAAAGGAAAGCCCTGGAAAACAAAGTATCCTCTCTTTCAAATGATGTCGGTAATCTGGAGTTGGAGTATCTAAGTGAATCAAAAAAAGTAGATCTTAATTTGGCGTATTCGATGGGTTTCAAGGAAGTGAAGGCAAAGTTTGCCACTCGTAGAACTCTTGGAAGCTTAAGTATCGCTAAAAATGAAATATAATTTCTTAAAGAGAAGCAGAGTAATATTCTTTGGCATTGCTTTATTTGCGCTTATCTTGATCGGTAAGCTTTTTTCTTTGCAAGTCATACATAATACTTCTTACTCGGATAGAGCCGACAGGCAGTATGTCACTCCTTCTTCGAGCATATTTGAACGAGGCACTATATATTTTTCCAGAAAGGACGGACAGCTCGTTTCCGCCGCTATGCAGGCCACTGGATTTAAGGTAGCTATAGATCCAGAGAAAATGTCTAATGATGAAACAGTTTATCAGGAACTTCTTAAAATTATTCCCGACCTTAATCATGACGATTTTATCGCCAAAGCAAGCAAGGAAAATGATCCGTATGAAGAAGTTGCCAATGGACTCACGAAGGACCAAGCGGATGCCATCTCGGCCTTGAAGATTACCGGGGTATCCATATATAAAGAAAAATGGCGTTTCTATCCCGGAGGCAATTTGGCTTCTCAGACGCTCGGTTTCGTAGGGTATAAAGGTGATGACTTGGGTGGGCGCTATGGGCTCGAGAGGGAGTACAACGGAGAGCTTTCTAGGGATAAAGACAATCCATATGTTAATTTTTTTGCCGAAGTATTTTCTAATCTCGGAAAGACGATTTTCAGCGATGAATCCAAAGAAGGAGATGTCGTGACTTCCATAGAGCCGACAGTACAGAGCTTCCTCGAAAAGACCTTGGAAAATGTGAAAGAAAAATACCAAGTGGATTCTGTGGGTGGAATAATAATGAACCCAAAAGACGGATCCATTTATGCGCTTGGAAGCAAGCCTGATTTTGATCCGAATAATTTTTCAAAAGTGGAAGATATCTCCGAATATACCAATCCGCTAGTGGAGAGTATTTATGAATTCGGTTCTGTGGTAAAACCTCTCATAATGGCCGGGGCCATAGATTCCGGCGTGCTTGATGCCAATACCACTTACAACGACAAGGGTTCAGTGACAGTAGAAAATCATGTGATATCAAACTTTGACAAAAGAGGCCGAGGTCCCGGGACCACTATGCAGGATGTACTTACCCAGTCACTCAATACCGGGATGGTTTTTGTGGAAGAGAAAATGGGCAAGGAAAATATGAAAAATTATCTTCTTTCGTATGGTATCAAAGATAAGACAGGGATCGACCTGCCAAATGAAACGGGAAGTTTGATTTCAATATTAAAAAATTACAACAGAGAGATAGAGTATGCGAATGCATCTTTCGGGCAGGGTATAGCTATGACGCCCATGGAACTCCTGCGTGCGTTAGGATCGCTTGCCAATGAGGGCAATCTGGTAGTCCCGCATGTGGTGGATAAGATAAGATATGATGATGGGACGGAAAAAGATATGACGTATGGTACGACTCCGACGAAAATATCTAAAGCCACAGCCGAAGAGATAACCAGAATGCTCGTGAATGTCATGGATAAAAATCTTGGAGGAAGAGGGAAGTTGACTCATTACAGCATAGCAGCGAAAACGGGTACGGCTCAAGTTGCCAAGCCGGGAGGCGGAGGATATTATGAAGACAGACATACTCATTCATTTTTCGGATATCTTCCTGCATACAATCCTCGTTTTATAATCTTTCTGTACGCGGTGAATCCGAAAGGTGTGCCGTATGCCATAGAGACTTGGGCGGATCCGTTTTTGAATATAGCCAATTTTTTGGTAAATTATTATGAGGTTCCTCCGGATAGGTAGAAGGAATAAAAAAATATGAAATCAGTTTTTAAGAAAATAATCGTTTTTATATTAAAAATAGAATCGAAGTTGGTGCTTTGGAAGTATCATCCGAAAATAGTTGCCATTACCGGATCAGTAGGCAAGACTTCGACAAAAGATGCCGTGTATGCAGTCATTTCCGGATTCACTTATGTGCGCAAAAGCGAGAAGAGCTACAACAGCGAGATAGGGCTTCCTTTGACTATTCTCGGATGTCCGAATGCCTGGAATAATCCTCTGGAGTGGATGCTTGTCGTTCTTAAGGGTCTTTGGCTTTTTCTTTGGCCTCACAAGTATCCTAAATGGCTTGTGCTTGAAGTCGGCATAGGCAAGCCAGGGGATATGGAAAAGACGGCTCTTTGGATCAAAACCGATGCTGTGATAATGACAGCCATAGGGGAGACGCCGGTACATGTGGAATTCTTCGATTCCCGTAAGCATTTAGTGGAAGAGAAAAGCAGTCTGATAAAGACTTTGAAAAAAGATGGGATTTTAGTTTTGAATAGTGACGATGAAACTGTTTTTGAAATGAAAGATAAGACGAAAAATATTACCGTGACTTACGGCTTTGGAGAAAATTCAGATATTAGGGCTTCAGGGTATAGCATTTCTTATAATACTTCCGGCGTACCGGAAGGGTTGGTTTTCAGAGTAGATGAGAATGGTAATAGTCTGCCGGTTGTAATAGAAGGTGTGTTTGGCTTGAATCATGTGTATGCTTCTTTAGGTGCGCTTACGCTGTGTTATGGATTTAAATGGAATATGCTTACGGCCACGCAAAGGCTGAAGAATTACAGCGTGCCTCCAGGACGCATGCGACTCCTTAAAGGAATAAATGAATCTTTTATAATAGACGATACTTACAATTCTTCGCCTTTTGCCTGCGAGTCGGCTCTGAAAACCTTAGGCGAAGTGAAATTGGAAGGAAGAAAGGTAGCGGTCCTGGGGGATATGCTTGAGCTAGGCAAACATACCGAAGAAGCACATAAGAAGGTGGGGAAGATAGCTAAAGAAAATGCCAGTGTACTTATAACCGTCGGCCCTCGGGCGGAGAAAATCGCCGAAGGGGCGCTGGAAATGGGAATGGCCAAAGAAAATATTTTTAAATTCCAGAATTCTTATGAAGCAGGAGATTTCTTGAGAAATTTTGTTGGGAAGAATGATTTAGTATTGGTAAAAGGATCGCAAGGCATGAGAATGGAAAGGGCAGTGGAGGCGATACTTTTGGAAAAGGATAAAAAAGAAGAACTTCTCGTCCGTCAGGACGAAGAGTGGAAAAAGCGCCGCCTATAGGTCTTTACCGAGGGAATGCGTAGAAAGGAAAACAAGCAGAAGATAAAATCTTCTGCTTGTGTATTAAAACTTGTTTTTTTGGATTAATTTTAAGGTGGATATTTTCCACAACAGACCACCTATGGCTAAAATACCTGGTATGCATAAAGATAACACAAACCATACCTGATTTTCGTTTTTAGCTAAAATTAATAAAATAACAATTACAAGTACTAAAAAAATAAGCAAAACTCTCAAGAACGTTTTATTATTTTTCACTTCGTACCTCTTTTAATGTT
>DAHVYC010000015.1 GCA_027327845.1 Candidatus Nomurabacteria bacterium | reverse complement strand
TACCGGATTCAATTTCAGATATTACCGAATCGATCCTGGGAGAAATCCTGGCTTGCGATCTGTGCGGGAGAAACTATAAAATCGTAAAAAATGAGTTTCTTTTTTATAAAAAATATTCTATTCCCATACCCAGGAGATGTTTTTATTGTAGGAATAGTGATAGATTAAAATTTGAAAATCCAATGAAACTCTGGAAGAGAAAATGCATGAAAGAAGGCTGTACCAACGAATTCGAGACTTCTTATGCTCCAGAGAGGCCGGAGATCATATACTGTGAGAATTGCTACAATAAGGAGGTATATTAAAATAATTCGAGATCAACCATGTAGATATATATGCTATATTCTAGATGATGAATTTAGTGGAATATGTTAAAGTAGAGCTTGTATGTCTATTATCATAAAAACAAAAGAGGAAATAGAAATATTAAGAAAGGGTGGCAGAAGACTTGCTGAGGTCTTATATAAAGTGAAGGAAAAAGTGAAGCCTGGAATTTCTACTTGGGAATTGGATAAATATGCCTTCGGTTTGATTAAAGAAATGGGGGATGAGCCAGCATTTTTAAACTATAAACCTGAAGGTGCGGATTTTCCTTATCCAGCATCCATTTGTATATCGGTAAATGATGAGGTGGTACACGGAATTCCCGACAAAGGAAAGATTCTAAAGGAAGGAGATATCGTTTCCTTGGATTTAGGTCTAAAACATAAAAATCTTTTTACTGATATGGCAGTTACGGTAGGTGTAGGTAAGATAAGTGCGTCTTCCGAAAAGCTCCTCCGAGTTACCGAGCAAGCCTTGATGGCCGGCATAGAAGCTGCCCAGGGAGGATACAAGGTAGGTGACATTAGTCATGCCATAGAGGGTTTTGTCCGACCTTACAGATACGGTATAGTCGATATTTTGTCGGGGCATGGTGTTGGTAAATATATACATGAAGATCCATATATTCCGAATTTTGGGAAAGCAGGTACTGGACCAAAACTCGTTCCCGGCATGGTCATAGCCATAGAACCAATGATAAATAATGGTACAAAAAATGTGGTCCTTGATAAAGATGGTTATACTTTTCGAACGGCTGACGGTAAACGAAGCGCGCATTTTGAACATACTATATTGATTACTGACGGCGAACCGGAGATTTTGACTCGATTTTAAAATTCTTTCTCGGTGTAATTTTCAAAATTGGTGTTATAATTGATTCAATGGAAGGGCTGTTTTCAAAAGAGATGCCGAAGTTCAAAACTCCAGAGGAGGAGCTAGCTTATCTGCGCGAACATGTGGCGAAAAGAGAAAAGGAGCTCATGGATATGGGGCATTTTGAACATGCCAAAGAACAAGCTGCGTCAGAGATTATCTCGGAATATAAAGAAAAAGAAGTAGAAGAAGTTATATATCAAAAAAGCATTCTAAAAAAAGAGGAAAAAGAAAACATAATACTTGCTCTCCGGCCGGAAACCCACGATCATATCATGGAAGAATTATTGGGAATTGTTATTGTAAAAGGTGTTAAGAATGCATTATCTGTGGCGGAAGCCATGGCAAATCCTCACATAGATGATGATTTTCACAGGGTTTTAGTTCAATATTTAAAGACCGGCCAAGTCTTTGATTTAAAAGAAGGAACCCCTTTATATAAAGCTCTCCACATGACTCTTTTTGAGATAACACTCCCTCCACCGAAAGATGAACCAGATAAAGAAAAAAGCTTCAAAGAATTTATAGGAGCGATGGAGCAGTTTTATGCCGGCATGCAGTCCATATCGGAGGGCAGAAACAACGAAAAAGAGAATTATTTTTCATTGGAAGTAGCATTAGACAATGCCTCCGATGAGGTTATAGTATTCGCCGCCGTACCGGACAGGCATGTTTCTCTCTTTGAAAAACAAGTATTATCTTTTTATCACGATGCAAAGGTGCGAGAGGTAGCTGATGATTATAATATCTTTGATGAAAATGGTGGTTCTGCTGGGGCCTACGCCAGTTTTAGCGAGCGCCCCGTACTTCCTATAAAAACTTATGACCAAATCGATCATGATCCGATGAATATAATCCTTAATGTATTCTCTAAGCTTAAAACCAAAGGAGAAGGTGCCGCTATCCAGCTTATGATAGCTCCAGCCGGAGATAAATTTATAGATGAATTTCATTTAATATTGGATGATGTAAAAAGCGGGATGTCCGTAAAACACGCCGCAGATAATTTTTACAAATTCAACAAAGCATTCCTGAAAGTATCTAAAAACATTTTATTCGGATCAAAAAAGAAAGAGGAAAAGAAAGATGAGAAATATACTCCAGGCAGGCAGGCAGTCGACGAAGGTGCAGTAGAGAAGATAAACAATAAAATGAAGAGCACGATAATGAAAGCGAATATTCGTGTAATAACTTCCGCACCCACCAAGGAAAGAGCAGAAGATATTTTAGGAGAGATAGAATCTTCATTTAATCAATTCACCGAACCGACAAGTAATTCTATCGTTTTCGAAAGGATGGGGGGCAGTGATTTAAAAAAGCTTTTTCATGATTTTTCGTATCGTATATTTACTTCGGATAAAATTTTGCCGATGAATTTAAAAGAACTTTCTTCCGTGTTCCATTTCCCGATAGGTATAGGAAGTCAACCACAACTAAAAGAAGCAAAATCAGGCATCGCCCCCGCACCTATAGAGATGGGAGAAGAGGGTATAGTACTCGGAGTAAATAGCTATAGAGGCAAGGATACAATGATCCATATGTCTCGCGAGGACCGCATGAGACATTTCTATGTAATAGGACAAACTGGCACGGGAAAGACGAATATATTGCTCAATATGATAACTCAAGACATAAAAAATGGAGATGGATGCTGTTATATAGACCCGCATGGTACCGATATACAAACTATACTTTCACGTATTCCAAAAGGACGTATAGACGATGTCATATATTTTGATCCAGCATACACGACTCGTCCCATGGGGCTTAATATGCTTGAATATGACCCTAAATATCCCGAGCAAAAAACCTTCGTAGTGAATGAAATGATGAATATTTTCAATAAGCTGTTCGACATGAAAGTTGGTGGCGGACCGATGTTCGAACAATACTTTAGAAATAGCGCTTTTTTGGTGATGGAAGACCCTGAATCGGGTTCCACTTTACTTGAAATAACCAGGGTACTGGCAGATAAGCAGTTTCGCGATATGAAGCTTGCCAGATGCAAGAATCCGATAATAAAACAATTCTGGGTTTCCGCAGAACAAACCACAGGCGACCAATCCTTGGCCAACTTTGTGCCTTATATCTCTTCAAAATTCGATAATTTCATTTCCAACGATATTATGCGTCCGGTCGTGCTTCAGCAGAACTCCGTTTTTAACTTTAGAAAAATAATGGATGAGAAGAAAATTTTATTGGTTAACCTGTCTAAAGGCAGGCTAGGTGACATAAATGCAAATTTGATAGGCTTGGTTTTGGTAGGGAAGATACAAATGGCTGCGCTCTCCAGGGTGGATATGTTTGGCAAACCTATGAATGACTTTTATCTTTATATAGATGAATTTCAGAATGTGACAACGGACTCCATTTCTTCCATTCTATCGGAAGCGAGAAAATACAGACTGTCGCTTAACATCGCGCATCAATATATAAATCAGCTTGAGGAAAATATCAAGAACGCGGTTTTCGGCAACGTAGGCTCTATGGCGGTATTTCGAGTGGGGACAGAAGATGCCAACTTTCTTGAGCCGAAATTCAAGCCGATTTTCAATGCTCAGGATATAACCAAGCTCGATAATTACAATGCGTACCTGAGCATGCTTGTAAAAGGACAGCCTACCAAACCGTTTAATATGAAGACTCTGCCTCCCGAAGAAGGACATCAAGATATAGTAGAGAGCCTAAAACAACTTTCATATATGAAATACGGTAAAGATCGAGAGGAAGTGGAAGAAGAGATTATGGGGAGGTATAAAATCATGGAGTAAGGTCTGTTTTGAATTTTAGCGGAAATCTGATAATATGCTTATATTATAATTTTTAGTTTGTAAAAATATGAAACACCCAAAAGAAGAGAAAACATTTGTAATGGTAAAGCCTGATGGAGTAAGGAAAGGCCTTATTGGCGAGGTTATTAAGCGTTTTGAACAACATGATTTAAAAATCGTGGCGTTGGAAATGTTCCAACCTGATTTCGGCCAGATAGACAATCATTATCCTAAGAAAGAAGAATGGATAACGAGACTGGGAGAGAAGACCAAAACCACTTACGAGAAGTACGGTTATGATTTATTGGAGGATTTCGGCACCGATGATACTTCGAAAATAGGTCCGGAGGTCCGAAAATGGCTAGTAGACTACATGCTTTCTGCTCCTCTTGTAAAAATGATTGTGCAGGGCGTGCATGCGGTAGATGTAATTCGCAAATTGGCTGGCGACACTTTGCCGTACAGGGCGGCAGTCGGGACAATAAGAGGAGATTTCTCCATAGACTCTCCGGCTTTAGCGAATAAAGAAAAAAGAGCGGTAGCAAATATCATTCATTGTTCAGAAACTCCGGAAGAAGCTGAGCATGAAATAAAACATTGGTTCGGCGATGCAAAAATATACAACTACAAGCGTTTTGGAGTGGATGAATAAAAGAAAACTCGTTTATTTATCTATTTTTAGGTGTCCTAAAATTCAGAAACAGAAAAAAGTCCGCGTCTAGTTGCTTAAGGCGGACTTTTTGCTATACTAAAAGTAGGGTTATTTCCGATTATTACCTAGAACACTATTTTATGGGAGAGTCGATCGCGTCTGGCCTTGGCCTTATGCGTCTCTTACCCACCTAGCTTTAAGCTACGGTAATACATCGGAAATAACCCTAAGAAGGACCTCCAACAATGGGGTTTTTTCTTTTGCTTGGATAAAAATGCGCGTCAATGTATAATAAAAATAATGAAAAGATTCGGAAAAATAACTTTCTGCGGCGGAACTGGATCGGTGACCGGCGCGAATTTTCTTTTTGAAATAGATGGTAAGAAAATTTTGGTGGATTGCGGATTGACTCAAGGAAGGGAATTGGCAGATGACACGAACTGGGAGCCATTTCCATATGATCCAAAGGAAATAGATATACTTTTTGTGACCCATTCGCATGTAGATCATATCGGCAGGATACCGAAGCTTGTAAACGAAGGTTTTCAGGGTAAAATTTATTCCACTAAACCGACTCGCTCGCTTACCGGACCCATGCTTGAAGATACCGGCGCAATACTCTCAAAAGGCAAACAGTTTGGTCTTGATAAGATATATTCGGAAGAGAATATAAAAAAAGCATTTTCTTCCTGGTCATCTTTCGATTACGGAGAAAAAATACAAATTACCGATGACCTTGAGGTAGTACTGCGAAACGCAGGACATATCCTCGGGTCGGCGATGATAGAGTTCAATTATTTCGGCGAGAAAGTTTTGTTTACCGGAGATCTGGGAAATTCTCCATCTCCTCTTTTGCCGGATACGGAGAATGTGGCAGGGATTAATTATCTTATAATGGAATCGGTTTATGGAGACAGAAACCATGAATCAAGGAACGACAGAAAAAAATTATTAAAAAAAGTAATTGAAGAGAATTATGAGAGAAAGGGGACTCTTATAATACCGACTTTTTCACTCGAACGTTCTCAAGAGCTTCTGTTTGAGTTGAATTCCATGGTGGAAAATAAAGAAATACCGATTATGTCTGTATTTTTTGATTCACCACTTGCCATAAGACTTACAGAAATTTTTAAACAATATAAAGATTATTTCAATGAAAACGCAAAACGTGTTCTTTCGAAGGACAAGAACCTTTTTGATTTTCCGGGGCTACATTCTACTCTTCAATCACAGGATTCCAAGATGATAAATGATGCCCCGAACCCGAAGGTTATTATAGCGGGTTCAGGTATGTCCTCTGGTGGGCGCATAGTTCACCATGAGAAATATTATCTGCCGGATCCGAACAATACGATTCTTCTAACAGGATATCAATCTTTAGGCACTCCGGGCAGACTTATAGAAGAAGGGATAAAAAGAGTAAAAATATACGGAGAAGAGGTCGATGTCAGGGCTCATATTGCGGAAATATTGGGGTATTCCGGCCACAAAGACAGTGATGGATTGTTTCATTTTGTAGAAAACATGAAAGATTCTTTAAAAAAGATTTTTGTCGTTATGGGTGAGCCCAAATCGTCCATGTTTATAACTCAGCGAATAAGAAGCAATTTGCATCTTGATGCTTATGCCCCAAAAGAAGGGGAGAGTATAGTGCTTTTTTTCGGAAACAAATGAATATTATTCACTAATTGGACATCAAACAAGCTCTAAAGTAAACTTGTTTCAAAATTTCTTGCTGGTATAATTTGAAAAATATGAATCATAAAAATTTTACAAGCCCTTTCCTAAAACACGGGCACAAAGATATAAAAATATGCGTATCCGGCGCGGCAGAAATCACTCATTGTGGAGGTTCTGAAGCGGCAGATATTGCCAAAGAGCTTGGACGCGAAATAGCAAGACAAGGCGCTGTCTTGGTGACGGGTGCTACTACCGGTTTCCCTTTTTGGTCTGCTATGGGGGTAAAAGAGGAAAATGGGATTTCTATAGGGTTTTCTCCGGCTGCATCAGAAAAGGAACATGTAGGAGTGTATAGATTGCCCCTTGATTATATGGATCTCATTGTTTATACGGGGTTTGGTTATCCAGGGAGAGATTTACTGCTTACCCGTTCAGCGGATGCCGTAATATGCGGTTGCGGCAGGATAGGCACTATCCATGAATTTACTATTGCTTTTGAAGACAATAAAGTAATAGGAATTTTAGACGGTCCTTGGAAAACAGCCCAGGAGCTGGAAGATATAATGGCTAAAGCTCATCGCCCGAATAAGAAAGTAGTGATAGGTAGTGACCCGAAAAAGCTCGTTGAAGATGTAATAGCTATGGTCAAAAAGTATAAAGTTGAAGCGTAACAAAAAACCCCGGCTTAAGCCGGGGTTTTTTGTTTATATCTTTACTTCTTTTACAATTCTCTCAAATACTGAGGGACTGTTTTGCGCTAAGTCAGCCAAGATCTTTCTATCAAGCAATATATTTTTTTTCTTGAGAGCCCCGATCAGTTTGGAATAAGATATGCCAGTAGTTCTAGCCATGGCATTTATCTTTATATTCCAAAGCTTCCTATTGTGCGATTTTTTGTCTTTCCTGTGGGCGAAAGAATAATTTCCCGCATGCAAAAGCGCATCTTTGGCCTGTCTTTCTTTTTTGCTTCTGCCGAACCTGAAGCCTTTTGCTTGTTTTAAAATGCTTCTTCTTCTTTTTAATGAATGTACTCCCTTCTTTACTCTTGTCATTGGATTAGTTGCTAGTAGCTAGTGGCTAGGTGCTAGAACCTAGAAACTAGAACCTAATTTAATTGAATGGTAATAAATGCGATTTATCCTTGTTTTTAATTACAAATCCCTGTCCTTTCTTGCCGGACAATTGTTTGGTGCGGGATTGCTTGGCATTGAAATGATTGAATCCCGGTTTTCTTGAAATCACTTTTCCTTTCCTGGTGAGTTTTAATCTTTTGGTATACGATTTGTTTGTTTTCATTTTTACTTTGTCTCGCCCGTATGGCTGTGGCCAAGGGCTTTTTCTATTATTATAACCAACCCTTTCGGGCTTTTCTTGTAAGGATCGGATATTTTATATTCTTCGGTAATTAAATGAAGAACCCGATCCAGGCGTTCTCTTAGGAACTTATCATCCATATATTTGGTGCGTCCTGAGAGGAATAACTCTACCTTTATCCTGTGGCCTTCTTTCAGCCATTTGGATGCCGTTTTCGCTTTAAGTTCCAGATCATGATCCCCGGTAGCTATTTTAATTTGAATTGATTTTGTTTCAGTCGGTTTAGAACCAGCTTTTGCCTTTTTAAGTTTCTTGCTGATCTCGTACTGATACTTTCCGAAATTCATTATCTTAGCTATAGGTGGATTTGCATTGGGGGATATCTCTATTAAATCAAGGCCCTTATCTTGGGCCAATTGAAGTGCGTTTTTAAGGTCTAAAACGCCGATATTCCTGCCTTCACTATCTATAACGCGAAGTTCTCTAGCCTTTATTTGGTTGTTTATTCTTTCTCTCAATTCGATAATTTAATACCCAAACTGAAAAGAGTTTAACTCATTTTAAGCCTAAAGTCAATCTTAATTCTTCAAAAAGATTATTTATCTTTTCTTGCGTTTTTGCTTCGCCGTATATGCGTATTATCGGTTCGGTATTGGACGGGTGGATATGTATCCATGATGAATCTTCGAAATCCAAGCGTATCCCGTCTATTTCGATAGTCCTGGCCTCTTTAAAATGCTCTTTTGTTTTAAATATTATATCTTTCAAATCAAGGCCGACTATTGAAAATTTTTCTTTTTTCATAGAATATTTCGGCAGAAGATCGAGACATTCACTGAAGGTCTTTTTTCTTTCAGCCAGGAGTTCCAATATGAGAGCTATGCCGGTGAAACTGTCTCTCACTAAATTCACGGAAGGGTATATGACCCCGCCGTTTCCTTCTCCGCCTATTACAGCGTCGTTTAGCATTATTTCCTTCACGACATTCGGCTCGCCGACTGCCGAGAGTATGCATTTACTCCCATATCTTTCCGCTATATCAGCGCTTGTTTTCGAGGTGGAAAGATTTATCACGGAATTTCTGCCAGGATTCTTTGAAAGAACATTTTCCATGGCCAAAGCTATGGTGTATTCTTCGAAGACTACTTCTCCATTTTCATTTATGAGGACGAGTCTATCGGCATCAGGATCGTGCACGAAACCAAGGTCCGTTTTCAACTCTCTGGTTATCTTCATTATTTCTCCCAGATTCTCTCGGATGGGTTCTGGCTTGTGGGCGAATTTCCCGTTTGGGTTACCATTAAGGGGGATGAATTCTACTCCGAGTTTATCAAATAAATACGGATCCATCACGGCAGCGGAGGCATTTATCATATCTGTCGCCACTTTGAATTTTCTGTCTTGTATGGCTTGTACGTTTACTTTAGACAGAATATGATCAGCATGTTCTTTAGGGAAGTTTGGAACAGCAAGTTTGGCTTTTTCATCCATTTTTAACTCTTTATGTTCCGTATTCTTCTTTTCTTTTTCTTCCGTATGATATTTCTCTATTTCTATTATCTCTTCTTCCATACAGAAGAGCGCTTCTTTATTAACGAATTTTAGTCCGTTGTATTCTATGGGGTTATGTGAAGCGGTGATTATCACTGCCCCGTCGTATTTATGTTTTCTGACAGAGAAAAGTACGGTAGGAGTGGGCATTATATCTCCATCTATTACATTTACACCCAAATTTTCCAACTCCCCTTTTACCGATTTTTTTATTTCCGGTCCGCTTTCCCGTCCATCTCTCCCTATTAGGATATCCGGTTTTTCTTTCTTTGTGTCTTCTTTTACGAAACGGGCAAATGCGCGCGCATAACTTCCCGCTATTTCATCATTTAGGGTTTCTCCCCATATGCCGCGGTAGCCGGAGACGGTGAGTTTTGGTTTAGGATTCATTATCCCTTATCTTAACAAATATTTACTGAAAATATAAGCGCCGGAAGATATGGTAATATATGGATATGCCTATATATGCGGAAAATAGAAAAGCCAGATTCAATTATGATCTTTTAGAAAAATACGAAGCGGGTATAGAGCTTTTGGGTATGGAAGTGAAATCAGTGAGGGGAGGGAGGATGTCTTTAGAGGGGTCTTTTATAATAGTGCGTGGCGGAGAAGCATTTTTAATAAATTCTAATATTCCTCCTTACCAACCGAATAATACGCCTCAAGATTATGATCCTATGCGTAACAGGAAAATACTTCTTACCAAAAAAGAGATAGCCGTTTTGGCCGGAAATGAGAGTAATAAGAGTTTGACAATTATACCTATTTCGGTGTATAATAAAGGCAGGAAAATAAAACTAGAGGTAGCCCTAGGAAAGGGAAAGAAAAAGTACGACAAACGGGAAAGCATTAAGAAACGCGAAACTGATCGCGAGGTAAGGCGGGAGTGGAAAGGTCGTTGAAAAGAATTAGGTTCTAGTAGACTAGTTTATAGGTTCTAGAAGAAATTACTAAACACTAGCAACTAGAAACTAACTTATATGGGGATGCAAGGCATAGACAGTAGGCCTAATGTGAAAATGCATGTCGAGTATGGATGTAATCTCGTAAAATTCGTCCAAAATGTTAATTGCAAAATTGACTGATAAAGCAGTACGTTCACCTTACTTCGGTAATGCGTTCGCATTTGCTCCAGCACACGCTTTAGCGTAAGCTGGTGTCTCACTTATAGACTTCCGATATATAAGCCGAGGCATAATATTATCGGGATAGGGGAAATATGTCCCAGATTTCTTCCGAAACAAAGGGAATCGGTTGAAAAGTATTTTGCCAGTTTAATAACTTTTCAATCTAAAACTTAAATCGGCTATACATGTAGATTTTTTCACAGAAACCTTCTGCACGGGGGCTCACTTCCCCCCATCTCCACACATTTTAGAGCTTTTTTATATCTTTTAAATTGATAT
>DAHVYC010000014.1 GCA_027327845.1 Candidatus Nomurabacteria bacterium | reverse complement strand
GAAAACATGTATCATCTATCTCCACTGTTGAAATAGTTGATTATGTTAATAGTGATGCTTTCTATCAAAGTTTACTGTTTGAAACATTGCGAGCCCAAAAATTATATTCCCTAGAACATGAATGGGCAGCCATTATTGCTGAATTAATGACAGAAAATTAGAAAGAATAGTTACCCCCGACAAATCCTCGATTTGTCGGGGGTTTGTTATTTTTATTTCAAGAATTCTTTTATTATTTTTTCCACTTCTTTGGCATTTTTGGTTTCCATTAATTTGGTGCGTAATTCTTTGGCGCCATCAAAACCATTCACGTAAGCTTTAAAATGCTTTTTCATAACATCGAAACTTTTTATGCCTCCCAGATATTTTTCAAAAAGTTTTGTATGCTCAACGAGGATTTTTAAGCGGATTTTTATATTCATCCCAGTTTCAAATTCATGAGTTTTTTTGTGGGCGACACACTCGCTATGCTCGGCACTATTTCGGCTCTGTGTCGCAAAAGAATTAATCTTTCTGTAATTATTTTTACTTTGAGAAACATTTAAAAATGAATTTGAAACGGGATGCTCAATTTGGCAATCACATATTCTAATGTGAGCCAAATTGGCAAACAACCACGGATTCCCGAAGATAGCCCGGCCCAACATCACTCCATCACATCCTGTTTCTTTTGCTTTTTCTTTGGCATCTTTTATATCAAGCACGTCTCCGTTGCCTATAATAAGAGTGTCGGAGGCAATCTTATTTCTCATATCGACTATCTCTTTCATCAAGTCCCAATGGGCAGGAACCTTAGACATTTCCTTTCTAGTGCGCAAATGGACAGTTAGAGCGGATATATCCTCTCCCAAAAGGTTCTTTATCCATCCCATATCCACGCTATGGTATCCTATGCGTGTTTTTACGGAAACAGGCAATCCTCCGGCTTCTTCTTTGGTGGATTTTATTATTTCTTTGGCAAGCTCAGGATTTTTTATCATGGCTGCTCCGGAATGTTGTTTTTCTATAGATCTATCCGGACAACCCATATTTATATCTATACCGTCGAAACCGAGTTTCTTACATAGAGCTGCAGCTTTCTTTATATTCTCGGGATTAGAGCCGAATATCTGCGCCACTATCGGATGCTCTTTCTTCGAATACGAGAGGTCGATAAGCAACTTTTTTCTGGCATCTTTGTGCGCCAGACCGTCGGCAGAGACGAATTCAGTCCAAAAAACATCCGGCTTGCCGTACTTCGATATTATTTTCCTGAAAGCGCAATCCGTCACATCCGCCATAGGCGCCAGACAAAAAAATGGCTTATTTAATTTTTTCCAGAAATTTTTCATATCGATATTTCTTCAGTGAAAATTTGCGGTATGTGTTTTAGAAAATATATACCGTAAAATTTATTTACCATTTCCTTTAAACTTATAGTATACCTTATCACCAAAACGCAAATCTATATACAGAAGTGAAGAATATTTATTTTTAAAATCAGATTGGATCGGATCAGTGGCAAGGACAGTCTGCAAATTTTCCGCAATTTTTTCAAAATCTGCATCAGACTTAAATATTATCTCCGGCCCGATAGTCCCCGGAGAGGAAGAAGAAAGAAATACTCCTATATCTCCGTTGTCTTTCACGTAAAATGAAGAAATCTTCAGTCCCGCTTTCGCCAAGGTATCTCTGAAAGAAACTAACTTCCCAAAATCAGGTTTGAAATAATACGAGCCTAGGGGATCTTCATTATGTGAAGAAGTGTAGCCATAAAATTTTAAATATACTTCTCCGGAAAAATATGGCGCTTTATCGAATACATATCCATTCTCGTCCATAAAATAACATTTCTCTTCTGTATTGCTCCCCCCGGCTTCCGGAGACGGAAAGCTATCTCCATTTTCCGGATTGAAGAAAGTGTCTCCACACCAAGTATAGAGAGCGGTCCTCTCGCTTACGTCCACCTCAAGCGTCCTGAAATCTTTAACGCTCAGATTTATATTCCCTAATCTCTTAAAAGTTTGAGCTAAATCCGATTTTATTCTGCTCCCAGGATAAAGAAGAAAATTGGTTTTCGGTATGACTTTCAGATAATACCCTGAGAGATCATTTTTTACTATGCTCTCAATGGTGGCGGTTTCTATGACCTTATTCCCGGAAATCTTTATTTCGCTTATATTTATTTTTTGCCATCTCGAAAGATAACACAAACCGGCTAAAAATAGAGCTAAAAGAAAAATGATCAGGAATAGCTTCCTTCTTTTGACTTTACGCTTTTTCTTTTTTATCTCTAAGATACGCGGAGAATTTAATGCGCTTGCTCTCATGGCATTTTTATGAATTCCTTGCCACCCATGTATTTCTTCAGAACTTCAGGCACTTTTACGGTGCCATCTGCTTGTTGGTAATTTTCCAAAATAGCTGCCGGCAATCTGGACGTGGCGCAAGCGGTATTGTTTAGAGAGTGCGTATATCTTGATTTACCCTCTTCGTCTTTATATTTTATATTCAATCTACGAGACTGAAAATCATGAAAATAAGAAGATGAGTGGGTTTCGCGATATTTATTCTGCGAAGGCATCCAAGCTTCTATATCATATTTTTTAACTTGTCCTAAGCCCAAATCCCCTCCGCAATTTACTACTACCCTATAAGGTATCTTGAGTTCTTGCATTAAATGTTCTACATGCTTTGTTATTTCCTCATGATATTTTACAGATTCTTCATGAGAAGCTTCACAGAGCAGGACTTGCTCTAATTTGAAAAATTCATGCACTCGTATTATTCCTTTGACATCTTTTCCGTGGCTTCCGGCTTCCCTCCTGAAACAAGGTGAAAAAGCTATCATTTTAAGTGGAAGTAAATTTTTCTGTAAAATTTCTCCGGAATAGTAAGACATCGTCGCGACTTCTGCCGTACCGGAAAGATAATCTCCATCCTGAGTTTTATATAAATCATCTTCTCCTTGAGGAAGATATCCTGTGCCCAAAAGAGCTTCCTTTCTTAAAAGCGAAGGCACGATCATAGGCGTATAACCTTGGCTTACAAAATAATTCAGAAAATACTGCCATAACGCAAAGAAAAGCATTGCCCCGTCGCGTTTCATAAAATATCCTCTGAAACCGGAAACCTTAGCGCCTCGCTCAAAATCCGCCAAGTCCAAACTCTCCAGTATGGCTACATGATCTTTAGGAGTAAAATCAAAAACTGGTTTCTCTCCCCAGGACCTTACTTCAACATTTTCCTCATCGCTCTCTCCTTCCGGCACCGAAATATCCGGCACGTTTGGAACTTGAAGCATCAGTTTCTGCCATTTTTCCATTATATTTTTTAGGGCCTCCTCTTTTCCTTTGATATCTTCCTTCACGGAACGCATTTCCTCTATAAGCTGTATTTTGAGAGCTTGGTCTTGATTTCTGGCGATATCATTGGAAACTTTGTTTATTTCGCTCCTCAAACTTTCAACTTCTTTGAGAAGTTTCAGCCTCTCATCATCCAAAGAGACAAGTTCATTCAAATCTATATCGATGTGCTTTTTCTTAGCACCTTCTTCTACTATATTCTTATTTTCCCGAATGAATTTTATGTCTAACATATAAATAGATTCTAGCTTAGAGTAGCTAGCTTATAGCATTATACATCAATGCTGTTATAATAGAAAGCAACGAAGCATAGAAATATGTTTTAGAAAACATTGCGCAGGAGCTTAGGAAATAAAGGAGGCAAAAGGATTTTCTGCCGACTATTATTTCATTGAGCGACGAGCATAGCAATCCGCCAGCTGGCGGATATGCGTGTTTTATAAAATATATTTCTGTGCGTAGGTATCATTCTAAACACTATGGAAATCAAAAAATTACCAAAGGAAAAATTTCCAAAATCTTTGCTTGAAATTCCCCAGCCACCTGAGGATCTTTGGATTATAGGGGAATTGCCGGAAGAAAAGAATTTGATTTACTTATGCGTGGTCGGTTCTCGTAAATTTACTTCTTATGGGCGCCAAGCCTGCGAAAAAATAATAGAAGGACTCAAAGGATACCCGATAGTTATAGTTTCCGGATTCGCTATGGGTATAGACTCCATCGCTCACAAGAAATCCATGCAAGTCGGCTTAAAAACCATGGTCTTTCCAGGATCCGGTCTTTCTGATGAAGCAATATACCCAAAAACTAACGCAAGAATGATGGAAGAAGTTGTAAAAAACGGCGGGTGTCTCTTGTCTGAGTTCGAACCGGACTTCAAAGCTACTCAATGGAGCTTCCCTATGAGAAATCGCCTAATGGCCGGAATCTCCAAAGCAGTGCTTATAATAGAAGCAGAAGAAAAATCCGGAACATTAATAACGGCTAGATTGGCCACTGAATACAATAGAGACGTGCTGGCTGTTCCCGGATCCATATTTTCTCCGAACTCCAAGGGCACGAATAAACTTTTAAAACAAGGAGCTACCCCGGTATTTTCTTCGGAAGATGTGCTCGAGGCATTGGGTTTCGAGACAAAGAAAGAAAAACAGGCCACTTTATTTGATGATCTTTCGTTGGAGGAAGAAAAAGTGATAAAAATGCTAAGAGAACCCATGCCTCGAGACGATCTTTTGCGCGCAGTAAAAATGCCGGCCGGAGAAGCGAATTCCCTATTATCTGTGATGGAAATAAAAGGCCTGATAAAAGAAGAACTTGGAGAAATAAAATTGATTTAATTTGCAAAAGAAATACATTTGGTGTAATACTTTGAATTAGGTGCTAGTAGCTAGCCACTAGCTACTAGCACCTAGAAACTAATTCTTATGAAACTTCTAATCGTCGAATCGCCTTCAAAAGCGAAAACAATAGAAAAATATTTGGGAGGAAAATACACAGTGCGTGCTTCTGTCGGCCATATTAGGGATCTCCCGAAATCCAACAAGAAAGCCATAGATATAAAGGCAGGTTTTGTTCCGCATTACGAAATCTCAAAAGGTAAAGAAAAAGTGGTGCACGAATTGAAACTTCTAGCCAGTAAAGCAGACGAGATACTGCTCGCCACAGATCCTGATCGTGAAGGAGAAGCCATAGCTTGGCATATAGAAGAACTGCTAAAGGAAGATAAGAAAGTAAAAGCGCCCGTAAAACGCGTGGCTTTTTATGAGATCACCAAAGAAGCCGTGGAAGAAGCTTTGAAGAATCCTAGAGATATAGATACCAACTTAAGAAAAGCTCAGGAGGCCAGGAGGGTGCTGGATAGGCTTGTAGGATACGATCTTTCGGGAATAATTTGGAAAAAAGTGCGTTATGGACTTTCTGCAGGAAGAGTTCAATCTCCTGCCTTGCGTATAATAATGGAACGCGAGCGTGAAATACGCGCATTCGTACCGGAAAAATACTGGAAGATCTATGGACTTTTTGAAGCTGAAAAGAAAGCAAAGCTGACTCTGACTTGCTCGAAAGAGCCCAGAGACGAAGAGCTGATGCAAAAAATATTCGAGGCTGGAAATAAAGGAAATTGGATCGTAAAAGATGTAAAGGAATCGGAGCAGAAACGTTCCCCTCGCGCACCTTTTACCACCTCTACTTTGCAACAAACAGCAAGTTCAAGACTCGGATATTCTCCATCCAGAACCATGCAAATAGCCCAAAAACTCTACGAGGCTGGACATATCACATATATGAGAACGGATAGCACCAATCTAGCTTCTGCCGCTCAAGCACAAATAGCTTCTTTGATCAAAAAAACTTATGGGGAAGAATATTCCGAACCGCGCGTATATAAAGCAAAATCCAAAAATGCTCAAGAAGCGCATGAAGCGATACGCCCCACTCATATAGAAAATCTCTCAGCTGGGAATGAAGAGCAAGCGAAACTTTATAGATTGATCTGGGAACGCACCGTATCTTCTCAAATGGCTGATGCCAAACTTAAAAAAACCAAAGTGTCGGCTATTGTCGATGGAAAGCTTGATTTCGAGTTTCCGGAATTTACTGCTACGGGCTCACGGGTGCTCTTTCCTGGATGGCTTTCCGTAGATAAAGGTAGTAATGGAGAAGAAGTAGAATTGCCTGAAACTAAAAAAGGCGAAAAATTAAAATTGCTAAATCTAGTCAAAGATGAGAAGTTTACCGAACCGCCTGGCAGATACACTGAAGCCGGCCTCATAAAAGAATTGGAATCCCGTGATATAGGCAGACCTTCCACTTATGCATCCATAATGAAAACCCTAGAAGACAGAGAATATGTCCATAAAGAAAACAGAACTCTCTTCCCTACCGATGTCGGAGAAGTCGTATCAGATTTCTTGGAAAATCATTTTGCTAAATATATTTCGGATACCTTTACTGCAGAGATGGAAGATGAATTGGATGAGATATCCAGAGGCGAACGAGAATATACAAAAACTCTGAATGATTTCTATGGTCCTTTCTCAAAAGAAGTGGAAGATAAAAATGGCTTAGAAAAAGCTACCAATTTAGGCGACGCTCCGAAAAACATAAAGTGTCCAAAGTGCGGAGGAAAAATGATTATTAAACTTTCCCGTGGGGGGAAATTTTATTCTTGTTCGCAATATCCGGATTGCGATGGTGCCTTAAAGATGGATGGCACAGAACTAGAAGGACCGAAAGAAACCGGAGAATCATGCCCGGAATGCGGAAATGAATCAAGTGCTAAAAAAAGTAAAGGAGGTGTTCTGGTGGTGCGCCAAAGGCGGGATGGTTCCGGAAGCTTCATTTCTTGCTCCAGATATCCTAAATGTAAATTCATAAAAAAAGACGAGGAAGAAGAAAATAGAAAGAAAACAGGCGTCGAATGCCCGGAATGTAAATCGGGAGAGCTCGTAGAACGCAGAGGGAGATTCGGCATATTCTATTCTTGTTCTAATTACCCCGATTGCAAATTTGCTATTAAAGCGAAGCCTACCGGCAGAATATGTAAAAAATGCGGATCTTTAATGATGGAAGGTACTAAAACAATACCTGAAAGATGCAGTAATAAGGCGTGTGAAAACCACAATCCACACAAGATAAATAAAATAAGTTAAAAAGTGGTATAATCCTCCCTACATATGGGAGACCCCATAGAACTAATAAATTTAGCTGGAGAAATGCCCGAAGAAGACAAAGAGCTCATAAAAAAAGCTTATGCCTTTTCAAAACGCGCGCATGAAGGACAAAAAAGAATGGATGATAGCCCTTATTTCACTCACGTTTTTGAAACAGCAAAAATTTTAGCCAGGCTTGGCATGGATGCCAAAACTATAGCTGCAGGGCTACTCCACGATGTATTGGAAGACACTACGATAAATGAGGAAGATTTAAAAAAAGAGTTTGGTGATGACATAGTGTTTTTGGTAAATGGAGTGACAAAACTTGGAACTTTAAAATATCATGGACATGAAAGACATGTAGAGAGTCTAAGGAAGTTTTTTATAGCAATGACTAATGATCTTCGGGTGGTCATAATAAAATTTGCAGATCGACTACATAATCTTCGGACACTCCAATTCATACGAGAAGATAAAAAGAAAAGGATTGCCTTGGAATCCATCGAAGTATACGCGCCTCTGGCCAATAGGCTAGGCATGGGAAAACTAAAAGGTGAAATAGAAGATGCCGCCTTCCCTTTTGCCTACCCTAAAGAATATGGGCAAGTAGAAGAATTAATGACGGAAGAAAAAAATTCTTCTGAAAAGAATCTTGAGGAAGTCAGTACTAAATTAAAAGAAGAACTTGAAAAAAACAAAGTAAAAGTCGCAGAAATAAGTTATAGAATAAAACATAAATTCAGTCTCTGGAAAAAACTACTGAGGTATGATATGGATATAAAGAAAATCTATGACATTATAGCCTTACGTGTGGTGGTAAATAATATAGAAGATTGCTATAAAGTCCTAGGTATCATACATTCCATATGGCGCCCTCTGCCAGGCAGGATAAAAGATTATATAGCTGTGCCAAAGCCGAATGGATACCGTTCTATACATACTACCATTTTCACTGGTGAAGGAAATGTAGCTGAGATACAAATCAGAACAAAAGAAATGCACGCGGAAGCCGCCTACGGTATAGCTGCTCACTTTGCTTATAAAGACAAAAGAGATAAAAAGGGTGATGAAAAATCAAAATTTAAATGGATAGAAGAATTGAAAGATTTTAATTATGAATTGAGCGATCCAAAGAAATACTTGGAACATTTAAAAACCGATTTCTTTAACGACAGAATATTCGTATTCACGCCGAAGGGAGACGTCATAGATTTACCTGAAAATTCAAGCCCAATAGATTTCGCCTATTCCATACACTCCGATATAGGAAACCATATATCTGGAGTAAAGGTAAATGGTAAAATAGCCCAGATTTTCTCTGAATTGAAAAACGGTGATATTGTGGAAATATTTACCAAGAAAGATGCTCATCCATCCGGTAAATGGCAAGAGCATTCCAAGACAAGCATGGCCAGAAAACATATAAAGTCTTATTTGGAAAAAAATAGTTTGCTTTCTAAACTTCGATCCCTGGGCCGTAGCTCATAGCTAAAATCCTATAGATGAGGCTCTCGGAAAAAGTTAAATGCTAAAATTAGAGATATCGTATAAACTTTCTTCATCTTCTTTCTTTTCTTCACTTGTCCTGTCGTCTACCGGCTCCACTGATTCTGCTACATCTTTATTTATTTCAGAATTTTTGTTTATATAATTCTCAAGCATATCATTCGGTTTCTTTTCTCCTTCCGCTTTCATTATGGAATCCAAAATAGAACGCAAATCTTCCACGGAGAAAAAGTCTATCTTTATCTGTCCGCCCAACTCTTTTCTATCTATATGCACTCTGGTGCCGAGCTTATCTTGGAATTCGATTTCTAATTCGGCGATTTCCGGATCCGGCATAAGCTCTTTCTTGCGGACTCTGTCATAAGCTATTTTTCTGGCCAATCTTTCTGCTTCTCGCACCGTAATCTTTTTATAAACTATTTCTTTAAATAAAACCATCTGCTCTTCAGGATGGTCTACCAGCATGAGTATCGGCCTCGTATGCCCTTCTGTAATTTTACCCTCCGATAAAGCATGAAGTATTTCCTCCGGCAAAGAAAGTATACGCAAAGTATTGGAAACATACTCCCTGCTTCTTCCCATCTTTTTTGCCACCTCGGCGTGAGTAAATTTAAATTCATTTACCAGCTGAAAAAAGGCCCTGGCTCTATCCACCACATTTAAATCTTCTCTTTGTAAATTTTCTATGATGGCAAGCTCCAATTTCATCATTGAGGTATCGCCTTCTCGGATTATTACCGGTACTTCTGAAACTTGCGCTAAAATAGCGGCTCGCAACCTTCGCTCTCCGGCTATAAGCTCATATTCCGTAGTAAGGCCACCTCCTTCTTTTTCTACTTCCATTCTTGAAACAGTAAGGGGCTGCAATACTCCATATTGCTTTATTGAGTCAGCCAGATCTCGCAGTTTGACTTCGTCGAAATCCCTCCTTGGCTGATAAGGATTCGGCTTTATTTTTTTCGTATCGATCCAAAAAATTGAATTGGAATAAAGATTGGACATAGGTAAATCTTATCATAAAATTCAAAAAGAAAAAATTGATTTCGGGCATAATTTTGTGTAGAATGTGTGAATTGCCAAGATGCCCAGGTGGCGGAATTGGTAGACGCGATAGACTCAAAATCTATTGATGGCAACATCATGGGAGTTCGATTCTCCCCCTGGGCACCCACAAAATGAAAAATATAGAGAAAACTAAAAATAATTTGATTGATTTTAGGGTAAATGGTGGTAAAAAACTTCATGGTAAAATTACCACTAATTTCTCAAAAAACGGATCTGTCGGCCTACTTTGCGCTTCGCTTTTAAATAAGGGCACTACTACCCTACATGGCATAGCAAGAATAGAGGAAGTCTACAGAGTAATAGAAATACTGGAAAGTATCGGAGTAAAAGTACAATGGAAAAAGGAAAATACCGTAGTTATAAAAACTCCAAAAAAGTTTGATTTAAAAAATATAAATGCCGAATCTGCCGTTAAAACTCGCTCCATAGTAATGTTTATAGGGCCCCTTATCCACTTCCTAACGTCTTTCGCTATTCCTCACGCTGAAGGATGTAAACTGGGCAAACGCACCATAGCGGCTCATACTTATGCGCTGGAAGATCTCGGTGTAAAGATAAAGACAACTTCCCAAAGTTACCAAATAGATTCAAAAAAACTAAAACCTGCGGATGTAGTGATGTATGAATCTGGTGATACCGCCTGTGAAAACGTATTGACTGCCGCTTCTTTAATCGAAGGAAAAACGATCATATCTTTCGCTAGTGCCAACTATATGGTACAGGAAGTTTGTTTTTTCCTTGAAGCTCTAGGAGTAAAAATAGACGGTATAGGCACCTCCACTTTGACAGTACACGGAGTAAAAGAAATAAATAAAAATATCGAATATTGGAATAGCGAAGATCCTATAGAGTCAATGATGTTCATTTCCGCATGTATAGTGACCGATTCGAAACTCTCTATTTTAAGATGTCCTGTGGACTTCCTTTCATTGGAATTGGAAAAATTAAAAAGAATGGGTCTCAAGTTTAAAATTTTAAAAAGATATTATTCTTATAATGGAAGGACAAAACTTGTAGACTTGGAAATTTTCCCGAGCAAATTAAAAGCCTTGGCTGATAAAATACATTCAAATCCATATCCTGGTATAAATATAGATAACCTGCCATTTTTCGTCGCAGTGGCTGTAAAGGCAAAAGGTCAAACTATGATCCACGACTGGGTATATGAGAACCGGGCCATATATTTCACCGAGTTGAATCGTCTCGGTGCAAGCATAACTTTGGCAGATCCACATAGGGTTTATATTCAAGGTGGAACGCCCCTTAAGCCAGCACAAGTAGTCTGCCCGCCAGCTCTCCGTCCGGCAATGGTGATATTAATTGCAATGCTTGGAGCTCCTGGTATTTCGATACTGCGCAATGTTTATATGATAAATAGAGGCTATGAAGAAATAGCCAAACGCCTAAACTCTATCGGAGCAGATATAAAAATTTTGAATTAAAAAAGCGCACAATTTGTTTTTGTGCGCTTTTTATTTGAAAATTAAGGAACATATTTAAAACAAGCTTTATTTCTAAAAGAAAAGAGGGCGCCTTCTTTGAATATTTCTC
>DAHVYC010000013.1 GCA_027327845.1 Candidatus Nomurabacteria bacterium | reverse complement strand
GGGAAAGGTTTAAACTAGTGGAAAAGTCAGGAAATTCTTACTTTTATGTGCCGGAAGTCGGACTCCACTCCGCCAAAGGCTCCGAAGGGGCACAGGAAAAAGTGAAACTGGGGGTCGGGTATGATTCCACGCGAACATTCCTGAAGGAAAATAAGAAGATAGCCGAGCAAATATTGAAAGATATCCGCCGACGCTTTAAGGAGGAAAATTAGAAATAATGGAACGTAGCTTTGGCGGGGCGGGCAGGAAATTTTAAGCTTCAAAATTTCCGCACCGACTAAAATATTATCCGCGAGTTTTTATCTTCAACTACATTTTTTACTGTTTGATTTTTTAAATTAATCTGTTAGTATATTGCCTATGTCACAATTACAATACAACGAAATAAGAGAAAAGAAGATTATTATATACGACGGAGAACCTTGTGAAGTTGTGGATTCGCATGTAGCCCGCACCCAACAGAGGAAACCCCAAAACCAAGTTAAATTGAAAAGTCTCATTTCCGGCAAGACCATAGCGGCCACTTTCCATGTGTCCGATACGGCAGATGAAGCCGATATAGAGAAAAAAGAAATAAAATTCCTGTATCACAACAGGGGTGAGTATTGGTTTTGTAATCCGGAGAACCCTAGAGATAGATTTAAATTTGATTCTTCCCTAATAGGAGAAGCCGGAAAATTTTTCAAAGAAAACAGCCCAGCCACCGCTCTAGTCTGGGACGATGACGGAGAAGAAAAAACGATAAAGGTAACCCTGCCTATCAAAATAGAGTTTAAAGTAAAAGAAGCGCCTCCGGCTGTACGTGGAGACACTTCCAAGAGCGGAACCAAAATAATCACTTTGGAGAATGGTACTACCCTCTCCGCTCCCATGTTCATAGAAGAAGGAGATGTCATAAGAGTAAACACCGAAACGGGAGAATACGTGGAAAGAGTTTAATTTTGCCCGTTTGTATTTGTATCTGGACCTGTTATTTCAGGTATATTCAAATCGCCCAGATTAGGGCCGGTATAACTATTTTGAATATTTTTATTTTCCAATGGAGTGTTAGGCAGAGGATCCTCGATGATATTTTTTATATCTTTGCTTTTAGGCTTCAGCCAAAGTCTTACTTTGTTCCAGAAAACCAGCAAAAATCCTATAGAAACTACAAGAAGCATAAAAACCGGCACAGTAGCACCGTAAGCTCCAACTGAACCAAAACTTCCTATAAATAGAATTAAACCGAGAACTATCAACACAATACCTATAACTTTTATCATAATTAACTAAAAATTATTTTATTTGTATTTATGATTCGACGCTAAAATAGCACGTTATTTTGACGCTAATATTATAACATGCTTATAAGCAAAGGCGTTGACCTATTTTGCTACGAAAGGCAAAAGACCCATGAACCTGGCGTTCTTTATGGCAACCGCAAGCTTGCGCTGGTTTTTCATAGTTATCCCAGAGCGCTTATGATTTACTATTTTGCCACTTGGATTTAAGAATCTTTTTAGGATTTCTATATCTTTGTAGTCTATATGTTTTATATTGTTAGCTGAAAAATAATCTTGTTTCATTTGAATTAGTTTCTAGGTTCTAGCAACTAGTCACTAGCACCTAATTAACTGTTAAAACGGTATATCTTCGGGATTGATATCTTCTTCCGGATATTCGATGGTATCTATTTCTTCCGCTTCTTTGCCGGCAGAAGGTTTAGCAGGACGACTTGCCCCGGATGAATCTCCTGCGCCCTTTGGGCCGAATTGAATGCGGTCCGCTATAACTTCAGTACGATATTTCTTTTCTCCGCTTCCTTTATCTTCCCAACTTCTGGTCTGCATTCTTCCTTCCACCAACATAGAATTACCTTTTTTCATATATTGGGCGACATTTTCCGCCTGACGCCCGAAGACTACCACATTGTGATAATCGGCAGATTCTTGGCGCGCCCCGTTCTTGTCTTTCCAAACACGGTTGGTAGCCAAAGAAAATGAACAAACTTTCACCCCAGAAGGAAGGGAGCGAAGCTCCGGATCCCTGGTAAGATTTCCTATTACAATCGCTTTATTTAGATACATAACATTTTGGTTAAAATCTAATAATACTAGGCGACCATGGCATCTATTTCTTTGTCTATTTCTTCCTTATCTATAGGCAAAGACACGCCATTTTCATCGTCTCTCTTTGGAGACAATTTTCTCTTCAGATCTTTATGCACAAATCTCTTCGAGGCTATGGTATTCTCCCTCACAGTCTTCAGAATCAAAAACCTGATGATATTCTCTTCCAGGTTAAGTTTCTTTTTTAATTCAGAGACCTTTTCAGGATCCATGACAAACTTTATCCATCCGAAATAAGCCATATCGTACTTATTGTGGACGTTTTGAATGACTTTGGACATGGTGTAAGCGAGATTGATCATCTTCGGCATTTCGTCCGAGATAATTTCACCGCCCATTCCCACCACCAAATCTTTCAAATTGCTATAAACTACGGGCATGCTCTCTTCGGTTAAGGTAGGCAAAAGAAGGTAGCCGACCTCATATACGCGAGAGGACATTTCCGCTTTTTCTTCGGTATTATCCATACAACTTCACAATAATAATTACTTTTAATAAATCCCATTTTGGACCTTTGTTCCGCCCTGGGGCGGGTTGTGTTTCGGCTTCCAGTGCCGAGACAAATGAGATGAAAGTATAGTAGCAATTCAAGCCCTAAATGTCAAAAAGACTTCTGGCGTTCTTTACTATCGCTTCGGCAGTTTCTTCTTCCGATAATCCTTTTATCTCGGCTATTTTTTTCACTATCTCGCGCACATAATACGGCTCATTGCGCGTGCCACGGTAAGGCACTGGAGCCACATAAGGCGAATCCGTATCCGTCAAAATTTTATCCAGGGGTGTTTCTTTAATCACTGCGTGATAATCGCAAATTTTCAGATTCGGTTTGTAAGTTATGGGGCCGGAAAAAGAAACATAAATACCGAGATTTACAAATCTCTTCATGTCTTCCACACTACCAGCAAAAAAATGAGAGACTCCTTTAACCTTAGGATATTTCTTTAAAATTTCCGCAGTATCTTTATATGCATTGCGAGTATCATCAGCCGGGTTATTGCGAATGTGAAGCATCAAAGGTTTACCTGCTTCGTTAGCAAGTTCTATTTGTTCTATAAACATCTTTTTTTGCCTCTCTATGGATTCCGCGTCCATATGGTAATAATCCAATCCGCATTCCCCTATGCCTACTACTTTCGGATCTTTCAGCATCTCCCTATATATATCTTTATCAAAAATTTCTCCGCGAGAAATAAAACCATCCTTTGTCTCTTGCCCATCCGAAGCCTTGGCGAAGGAGGGTCCCAGCTCTTCTTTGTCGTGGAAAGATTTACCCGTGTGTATCGGATGAAGTCCGACTATAGCATATACTCCGCTTTCATATTTATGAGCGAGCCCTATCGCCTTTTTTGAAGTATCCACCTGGGTACCTATATTTATAAGCCAAGTATCATTATCTAAGGCACGTTTTATAACCTCATCCCTATCACCTTCGAACGCATTGAAGTTTATATGAGAATGTATATCGATGTATTTAGGCATTTTATTTCCTCGCAAACAAGGGTGTCTCCGGCTTTTTGTTTTCTCTGATTAATTTTTTCAATTTTTCATTCGTTTCTGGCATCACCGGGTTCAACATTCTGGCTATCTTATAAAGTTTCAGAACCATATTTTTGATTAACGATTTACCTTCCTCTAAATCTTTCTTAACAACTTTGAATGGTTCCGTTTTTTGTATTTCCTCATCCAATTTGGTTATTTCGTTCCAGATGTAATCCATGGCTTTCTTTATATCAAAAGTCTCATATATGGCAAAATACTCTGAAAAATCAGACCTTTCTGGGATTTCAGGGCACTTTTCCAAATATTTTTCCGAAAGAGTTAAAATTCTGGAAGCTAAATTTCCCAAGCCGTTCGCCAGATTAGCATTATATGCATCTTTAAATCTTTCCATAGTAAAAGGACTATCTTCAAAGCTTGAAACCTCCCGAAGCAGGAAATACCGCAAAGCATCCACGCCATATTCATTCACAATATCCCTCGGATCAACGACATTACCCAACGTCTTAGACATTCTTATACCTCCTTCTCCGGTGATAAAACCATTCACCACTATCCTATGCGAATTCGACAATCCGGCTGCCATAAGCATAGCTTGCCACATAGCACCTTGAAATCTGGTATTATCTTTTCCGCAATACTGAGTCGGATTTCCGTGTACCCAGTATTTTTGGAAGTTTTCTTCATTTTCTGGCCACCCTAAAGTAGAAATATAATTTACTAAAGCATCGAACCAGACATACATCACATGAGTGGAATCGTCAGGAACAGGAATACCCCACGGCATTTTTTCTTTCAATCGTGAAATAGAAAAATCCTGCAATCCTTTTTCTACAAATCCTTTAATTTCGTTGAATCTGAATTCCGGAATTATAAAATCGTTATTTTCCTTATAAAATTTCTGTAACTTATCTCCAAAAGCGGAATATTTAAAAAAATAATTTTCTTCTTCTATGGTCTGTATAGGTTTACCCGGATGCTCATCACATTCACCCTTATCATTTAGTTCCGAATCGGTTTTTTCACTCTCACAACCGACGCAATATTTCGCTTGATAATTTTTTTTATAAATATATCCGTTTTCTGCTACCCGTTTCCATAATTCTTGCGCAGCTTTCTCATGGAATTTATCTGTCGTACGGATCAGATGCACATCGGAACTGACTCCGAACATCTTTATCTGTTGCTTGAAGGTCTCAAATCCTTGATCGACAAAGTCCTGAACGGCAATCCCCTTTTCTTTCGCACGTTCATAAATTTTCATACCATGCTCGTCTGTCCCACTATTGAAATACACGTCATAGTCAGCTAGTTTTTTATATCTGGCTATGGTATCGGCGCGGATAAGTTCAAGCGCATGCCCCATATGAAGTGGCGCATTCACATAAGGCAAGGTAGTAGTTATATAAAAACTTTCTTTTTTCATCCTTTTATTGCTTTAATTTCAGGGTCATTTTCCTCTTTTCCAGATCACTCATGAGTTCCATCACAAAGACAGCCACAGGTATGGCAAGCACCAACCCCCAGAATCCGCCTATTTCAAAGCCTATAATGGCAGCCAAAATCACGACTAACGGAGAAAGTCCTACCACGCTTTTTATAATAAGCGGAGAGAAAAGGAAAACTTCAAACTGGTGAAGTATTATATAAGCGCCGACAACCATAAACGAGCTTGAAAGCCCTCCGGAGAGGAATGAGAAATAAGCAGCTGGTATGAGGGCCACCAAGATACCGTAAGGAACCAGCTCCATTATTCCCGCTATAATCGAAAGAAGAAGCGCATACTCTATGCCGAGCAGAGAAAGCATGAGATAAGTAAGTATCGTGATTAGTACACCCAAGAGCATCTGCCCTTTCATCCAAAGAGCAATCTTTCGGCGAGAACGTTCCCAAAGATCTACTGCATATTCTTCATACTCTTCTGGTAAAATTATTCTCAAAAATTTTTCTATCCCTTTTTCCTGGATAGAAAGATAAAAAGAAATCAATATGATCATGATGACATTAAATACACTTCCGAAAGCCACCGAAAGCACTTGGAAGAATCCGCCGGATAGATTTGTGATGAAAGCGTTTGAAGTCGATATAAGAGTGGTAAGAGAAAGGCTGTGAGTAAGATTGTTTACTATCGTCTTGGCTCCAGAGAAAGCACTATTGCTGAAATAACTCAATATCGGAGAATTAGGCACATATGAAGACAGTGAAACAGAGAAATTATAGACCTCTGTTATTAGAAGCGGGGCAAATAGATAAAACAATCCTGAAAGCAATAGTATGGAAATAATATAGAGTATCACTACTGCAGGAACCCTATTTATTTTTATTTTTTTGAAATGCGGAATAGCTGACTCTACAAAAGAAGCAATCATTATGGAAGTAAGAATAACTAAAAACACGCTCCTTAAATACCATATAAGGTAAAAACCGAGCGCAACTAAAAAGAACCGGATAATAGTACCGGTAGTTATGTAGATCGGAGTTGTATCTCCTTTATCGGGCATATGAATATAATATCACAAAAAATAAGACTTTAAAATGGCTAGAATTTGAGTATTTTAACAAACCTGGAAGAATCCTTAAACGGCCCGATAAGCGCCAAATTCAGTTTGTTGTTTTTGAAAATATCTTCAGCTAGAGACCGAAGCTCCTCCGCAGTAACTTTCCGTATTTTTCTTATTTTTCTTTCTATATTTTCCGGATCATGTTTTAGAATTTCCTGTAACCCATAGAAACTGGCTATGTCATCACTGGATTCCAGCGAAAGCTTCATGTTTCCTATCAAAAATTCTTTTACTTTTGATAATTCCTCTTCTGAAACTTTCTCATTTATCAACTTTTTACATTCAGCAAGTATGGCCTTAATAACTTCTTCAACTCTCTTATTGTCCACCCCTGCCGATATCTGAAAAAATCCATGATCCGTATATGAATCGTTAAAAGATTTTACGTAATAACCGACCCCCATTTCTTCGCGCAGTTTTTGAAAAAGTCTGGAACTCATTCCACCACCTAAGATGGCAGACAGGACAGCAAGTGCGGCATCTTTCTTTGAAAATAAATTATAACTGCGAACCCCAAGTACAAAGTGTGTCTGGTCCGTATCTTTAAATGAGACCAGTACTCCTGGTTTTGATTGTTTTTCTATAACTTTTTTCTTTAAAGCTTTTTTACCTCCGCTTACTTTACCGAAAACTTTTTTCACTTCTTTCATTACATCTTTTTCAGTCACCCTACCTGCCACGATTATACTGGTGGCGGAAGGGAGATAATGCGTCTTTTTGTAATCCACAAAATCAGACCGTTTCATATTTAAAATATTTTCCTTTTCTCCAGCTATATTCCACCCAGCCGGCTGATCTTTATATAAAAGTTGCATTACGAGATCCTGTACATGCCTATTGGGCATGTCTTCATACATATTTATCTCTTCTATGATCACTCCCTTTTCTTTCTCCATCTCCGCTTCCGGAAAAGTAGAATTCAAATAAATGTCTGAAATCACGTCAAAAATTTTACGAAAATGCCTGGCGTCAGATTTCGCATAATATCCTGTATATTCTTGGGCAGTAAAAGCATTATACTGGGAGCCTAAGGCATCCAATTCCTTTGAAATATCTATCGCCTTAGACCTTTTTGAAGTTCCCTTGAAACACATATGTTCCAGAAAATGCGAGAGGCCATTTATTCTCTTCGTTTCATATTTCGATCCGGTTTCCACCAACACTAAAACAGTCACCGTGGGATTATCTTTCATGGGGACTGTTATGACTCGCAAACCGTTTTTTAAAATTCTCTTTGAGTACTTCATTTATATTTTTTCTTTTATATATTCTTTCAAATTTGAGACCTGTATCCGCTCCTGCTTGCCTGTATCCCTATCGCGGATAGTAACCGTATCATCAGTCAAAGTGTCAAAATCTACTACAATACAAAACGGGGTGCCTATTTCGTCTTGTCGGCGATAACGCTTGCCAATATTTCCATTATCATCCCAGATTACCCTGCCGAATTCTGCCTTAAGAGGAGCAAACACTTTGGTATTTGCATATTCCACCAGTTCCGGCTTGTTTTTAAGAAGCGGAGACACTGCACAGATGACCGGCGCGATAGACGGCTTTAATTTCAAAAATGATCTTATCTCTCCATCCTTCTCGTCTTCCGAATAAGCAGAAAGCAGAATGGCAAGCACCGCTCTGTCTACCCCCAAAGACGGCTCTATAACATGTGGAACTGTTTTTCCTGCCTTGCCGGTAGGCAGGTCTCCTTTTTCTTCATCCAAATAATCAAGTTTATGATTCTTTAAGTCAAAATCGGTGCGATAGGCCAGCCCAAAAAGCTCCTTTCTGCCAAAAGGATAATCAAATTCGAAATCTACGGTTCTCTTAGAATAATGCGCAAGATCTTCTTTGGGTATATCCGTGTCATGCACCTTTCTCATATCTATACCCACCTCTTCTATCCAATCAAACATTTCTCCTTTCCAATATTCAAAATATTTTTCCCAGTCCTCTTCTCTTATAAAATATTCTATCTCCATTTGTTCAAACTCGCGCGAACGGAAGATGAAATCCCTGGGAGCTATCTCGTTCCTAAAAGCTTTACCTATCTGCGCTATGCCGAAAGGAAGTTTCGGGTGGAAAGCATCAACCGTATTCTTAAAATTAACAAAAATCCCTTGTGCTGTTTCCGGCCTTAAATAGACCTTTGACCCGCTTTCTTGTGTGGCTCCAGCATACGTACCGAACATCATGTTAAATTGCTGCGTCTCACCCAGCTGTCCACCACAATCCGGGCATTTACTCAAATCAATCTGATCCGCGCGAAATCTATGATGACATTTTTTACATTCAACCAAAGGATCTTGAAACCCATCCACGTGCCCGCTTGCTACCCAAACTTCCGAATTCATCAATATCGCCGCATCGATACCGTACATGTCTTTTCTTGAATCGACAAACTTTTTCCACCAACTTTGTTTAATGTTGTTTTTCAGCGCTACGCCAAAATGGCCGAAATCCCATGTACCCGCCAGACCGCCATACACTTCGGACCCCGGGAATATAAATCCACGCCTTTTGCACAGAGAAACAACCTTTTCCATAAGGTCTTTGTTTTTCTGATCTTCGGTTTTTTCTTTCTTTTCCATATTATTCGTATTACTTTACCACCCTACTTGAAGCATCCTGGAACAGCGGATCACTAAGGAGCCTAGTGTTGAGTGAAGTTTTGTTTACCACTATATCAACATTAGCAAAATCATCATGTCCGGTCAAAGTGGCATCATTTATTATTACAGGCATAGTACCTATCTGGGAAATGGAGGGGGTAAATTCGAGCTGGAAAGAAACATTACGACCCGTATCTGTTATTCCCGTTCCTCTTTTTATATTTCCTATATTCCAGATTATTTCTTTCGTAGTATCGTTGTAAGAAAGATCTTCTGAATTCGGAGAAAAAAGATTGGTAAAACGCACCCAGGATGGGATAGTGGCACGTACCTGCGCTTTTGATATATTATTGGCGGTATTGGAAACAGACCAAATTATAGTGTAGGTCGTCTTACTGCCGGCTTTCGGAGGCATAGGGCCAGTATTGGTAAAAGGCCCAGAATAATAAAGCGCTTTGGCGGACAATCCGGCATCGGAAATTATGTTTATCGTTTTGGATTCCCCACTGCTTAATTGTGTCGGGGTACCGCCACTCTCGGATTGAGAACCCGTGATGGAAATATCTATACTTATGGAAGGAGAAGAAAGTATTCCTCCGCTTGCGGAGAAAAGAGAAAGAGGAGAAAGCGAGAAAGCAACAGAACCAGAATCCCCGGGGCTAACTTCTCCAAATTGACTCTGTGAATTTTTATCCCAAACTATCATATTTTTAGAAGAGTCATAAAACCCTTGTCCCGCCGAAACACCACTTGGATCAAAAGCGGTACCGGACAATTTCGCTTGAATAACCAGATTATTTATCTTTGTTTCTAAATTGTTCGCCCATTGTATCTGCGCCTCTATAGGAGTCTTGGTGTCTACCGCATAGGAGCTTTGATAAACTCCATTTACTAGAAGTCTGGCGCTTATGGATGATTTCTTTATATTCACCGACTGCTGTGAAGAATTAAACACTGTATCTATAAGAGTATTATCGTCCGGAGATTGAGAACCGGCCCAGACTTTAAATACTTTTTGTTCTCCGTCAAATACATCTATCATCTTACCGGTTATGGCTATATTTCTCTCTCCCCCTACCGCAAAATCTCCAAGAGTCCAGATATTATTGCCAAGTGAAGGCGCCGGAACAGCTTTCTCAAATTGGAATCCTATAGGATAATCAACTTTGAGCATAACTCCGGAAATACTCTTGGTAGAGTTAAGCGAAGCTTTCACATTTAAGGTTATATCTTGATTGGAAGTAGCATCCGCCGGCGCATCTATGGATAAATTTATCGGAGTAGAATTTATAGAAATGTCATAAGTCTTATCTTTGACGAAAATCGCATTAGAACCCTCTACTCTGTATTCCAGAGAGATTTTTATTTGTCTGGTACTGCCCTGTTCGCCATAAAAAACCAATTTTACATTCTCATCTTTTATTCCGCCGGCAGGTATAGTACCCAAGGACAGACGCAGGTGTTCGTTGTCGGAAGAAGATGTGGAATCTGGGTTCTTCGGGTATTCTATGACAAGATCTGCAAGAAGAAGAGGAGAGCTGTTTTTGTTGGTTATCTCGAGAAGCAGAGGATAATCTTCGCCTCCGGCAGTGAAGGCATTGGAAAGCACGGAGATATTTATATTATCATTCGAGACAGTGTTGTTGTTGCCGAAAAATACATATGAAGCATAGCCCAGTGCTAGTATAAAAAATATTATTGAAAAAATAAAAAATTTCTTAAATATTGATGTTTTCATAAAAAATTTTTCTTGTATAGGTTCGTCTTCTCCTTCTTTTTTCTGCCAAGAATCCATCAAATTCCTGCTTCGAAAGCGAGAAAAACTATCCCGGCGTTCTATCCTGGTCTTATAATCTTTGTTAAAAAGCTTTGTTTTGAGATCTTCCAGTTTATTCAGTTTTTCCCTATCGTGAAGCGGCATTAATTGATTATACCACCAAATTAAATTTAAAAAATGCCTTTCTTGCGCAATTTCCTTTATAAATGCGTCTCTTTTAGGGCTTTGTTTACTTCCTTTAAAATTTTGGTCCTGTTTCTCGATGCCTTGAAAATCAAATCTTCTTCGAACGGAGACCTCACAAAATCTTCCAACAACTCTCCGCCTCCTATGTACCCCAGATTGTTCAAAATGCGCAGAACTATGATCGTCTCTATACTGCGCAATTCATTTTCGTCTTTGGCTTTTTCCAACGCAAACAACCCATTTAAAAAATCCGAGAACAGAGACTCATTCGGATCTTCTCCGGCGAGCAAACGCTTTAATAATTTAGAAATATTGGCAAATGTTTCTAAAATGTGCGGGCTGTAAAGTCCTTCAAGTTTATTGGTTTTGGAAACGCTGGTAATTTTCCAGAAATCCCTGCCTCTCACTAAATCTATTTTTAAATAGGAAAAATCTTGCAGAGTAAATCGCAACTTGGAGGACATTTTACGCACACCCTGCGCTGAAGCGTAGATCATCCCAAGATCGCGAGTAAAAATAGCGTAATATTTACCTGTTTCTCCGAAATTTTTACTGCCTAGTA
>DAHVYC010000012.1 GCA_027327845.1 Candidatus Nomurabacteria bacterium | reverse complement strand
TCAGCTTTTTTTATTTCTTCCTTTTCTGCTTTTGTTTCCTTTTCAATCTTGGCTAAGTCTTCTCGGAGTGCTTCTTCCCTTATACCGGATATAGAGCTTATTTTTTTTAAAAAATCATCTTTTTCTATAGAACTTGAAACTGCATTTACGTAAGGCAAGACTTTTTCTTTTATTTCTCTTCCAGCTTTGCGCGAATCATCCTTACAATCTCTTAAAACCTTATCTAAAAGAAATAAAATAATGTGCTTGGAATTTCTTATAGACGCTCTCCAGGCATCCGACCCGTTTTTTACATCGCCCGTCTGGCTATAGACACCGGAAATCAAATCAGCTGGGTCAATCCCGTCAGGCAAAGAAACGGCTTTGACATCCATACCTAAAGACAGAGCTATACTACCCGCTCGCATTGAAGCATTCCACCCGGCCTTATCGGCATCAAAAGCTAAGACTATGTTTTGCGAAAGGCGACGCAAAAGACCCAAATTGGAAACTACGTTGTCTCTCGAGACAGTAGAATCAGAAAGAGCAGTTCCAGAAGTTGCTACTGTATTCCTCCAACCGGCTTGGTGAGACAATACTAGATCCATCTGCCCTTCGACTAAAATGGAAAAATTATTTTTTCTTATCGAATCTTTAGCCTTATCTAATCCATAAAGGATTGAGGATTTGTTGAAAATTGGAGTTTCCGGACTGTTTAAATACTTTGCTGATTTTCCATCATCATGAAAAATCCTGCCCGAAAAAGCGATTATGCGCCCGCTTGAATCAGATATCGGAAACATTATTCTCCCGCGAAATCTATCATAGAACCTCTGTTCTCCGGATGAATTCCCTTCCGCTTTTTTAGAGAGCCCTGCCTTTTCTATCTCTGCATCGGTAAATCTACTTCTTATTAAATGGGAGTAAAGAAGTCTCCAATCATCTTTGATAAAACCTATTCTGAAATTCTTTATCGTTTTCTCCTCCAGCCCTCTTTTCTTAAGATAGCCTAAAACTTCTTTATTTTCCCATAAATTTTTCTCAAAGAACTTAGCCGATTCCTCCATGGCCTTATACAATCTTTCCTTCTCTCCTTCCTTCTCTTTGTTCCAACCCGAAAGAGAAACTCCTGCTTTCTCTGCCAATATTTTAAGCGCTCCCTTGAAATCCAACCCTTCAAATTCTTCCACAAAAGTGAAAATATCTCCTTTTGCACCACAACCAAAACAATAAAAACTGTTTCTATCGGGGGAAACAAAGAAGGATGGGGTTTTTTCGTTATGGAAAGGACACTTGGCTTTTAAATTTGCCCCTGCCCGATCCAATTTTATATAAGAAGAGACTACTTCTTCGATTGAAAGCCTCTCCTTTATTTGTTCAACGGGAGAGATCATAAAATTGTGTTATTCTTCCGGAATTGGTTTTACGCTTTTGAAACCGGTTCCGGCCGGAATCAAACGTCCAATGATAACGTTTTCTTTGAGTCCTCTCAAGGAATCTTCGCCACCCTTTATGGCATTTTCTATGAGAACTCTGTTTGTATTTTGGAAGGAAGCTGCCGACAACCAGCTCTTGGTACGCAAAGATACTTCTGTTATACCAAGCACAATGGTTTCTGCCTTAGCTTCTTTTTGCCCTAGTTTAGCCACTCTCCCATTCTCCTCCATGAAAGCTATGTTCTCGACAATGTCGCCAACGGAGAAATTCGTCTCTCCGGCATCTTTTATCCTTCGTCTGGAAAACATTTGGCGCACTATTATCTCAATATGTTTTCTCGAGATGGAAGCGCTTTGAAGTTCATACACTTTATTTATTTCTTTTATGATGTACTCTTCTACTGTTTCCTTGGTGCCAAATTTAAACATCTCTGCAATATCAGCAGAGCCATCGGTAAGTAATTCTCCTTTTTTTACTTTCTGTCCTACTTTTACTATCGGTATTCTTCTAGGTGGAATTGCATACTCTACTTCGTTTGATTTTTTCTTAGTATTTGAATCTGTAATATCCGAAAGAACTTTTATAACTCTTTCCTCACTTTCTCCAATCTGAGAATTTTTTGTTTCTTTATTTTTTACTTCTATGATTTCTCCATCCGTTTCGGACACCACTGCTGGATTCTTAGGAATTCTTCTCTCAAATATTTCTTCAACGCGTGGCAGACCAGTAGTTATATCGGCACCGGCCACTCCACCGGAATGGAAAGTTCTTAAAGTAAGCTGAGTTCCCGGCTCTCCTATGGCTTGAGCCGCTATTATTCCCACCGCTTCTCCTAAATCGACTAAGTGATTTCTTCCCAAATCAAGACCATAACACATTTGGCAAATACCATGTGCTGTATGACAAGTAAGAGGAGTTCTAACAAAAACTTCCTCAAGCCCGGCTTTTTCTATATTTATAGCCTCTTCTTTTGTAATCAAGAAACCTCTCTTATATGCAACCTTGCCATCTTTGTCTTTAAGATCGGCGGCTAAAACTCGCCCGCGTATATTTTTCGACAGAGGAATCTCTATACCGGAAATATTTTCCTTAGTTACCATTTTACCGTCTTTAGTACCGCAATCTTCTTCCGTAATTACCACATCTTGCGCCACATCCACAAGTCTGCGGGTCAAATATCCTGCTTTGGCGGTATTAAGCGCGGTATCCGATGCTCCTTTTCTGGCTCCGTGCGTTGTAACGAAATACTCTATCGGGGAAAGGCCTTCGTGATAGCTAGGTATTATAGGAAACTCAAGCGTTTTTCCTTGGTTGTTCTGTATAAGACCCTTCATCCCGGCCATTTGTATAAGAGAGGTCATGGTTCCTCTGGCTCCCGAAGTAAATAAATCAAAAGTCGAACCGTTTTTATCCAGAGTATCGGGAAGTACTTTTTCCAAATTCTTTTTCGCAGTAGTCCATATTTCTATTATCTTCTGATATCTTTCTTCTTCAGAAAGAAGACCTTCGTTCCACTCCGATACTATTTTCTCTTCAAGTTTTCTTCCTTCTTCCACTATTTTTGATTTTTCTTCCGGCACTTTAACATTACTCAATCCCCAGGTCGTTCCGGAAAAAGTAGAATACTTAAATCCGAAATCTTTTATCTTGTCTAATACAGGAGGAGTATTATCTACTCCATAATGAACTATAAGCTCATCTACTAAAGAAGAGAGTCTTTTCTGCGTCATCTCTTCCCCAATATAAGGAAAATCTTCCGGTAAAATACTATTAAAAAGCAATTTACCTACCGAAGTATCGATAAAACCTCCATTAAATTTCCTATATTTAGGGCTGTCCGTAGTTAAAACTTTTATTTTTGCCCTAAACGAGACAATCCCATACTCATAGGCGGTTATAGCTGTATTTGGGCTTGAGAAATATTTACCCTCACCCGGCTCACCATCGACGGATTTAGTCATCCAATAAGAACCTAAAACTATATCTTTGCTTGGATGCACTATAGGTTCTCCGTTTTGTGGTTTAAGTAAATTTTTATTTGCAGCCATTAATTCTTTGGCTTCCATCTGTGCTTCTTCAAGCAATGGAACATAAACAGCCATCTGGTCTCCATCGAAATCCGCATTGAAAGCGGCACACACAAGCGGATGTACTTCTACTGCATTTCCTTCTATAAGAATCGGATTAAAAGCTTGAATACCCAATCTATGCAGAGTCGGAGCGCGGTTTAACATCACATATTTTCCTTGGATTACTTCTTCGAGCATCGCCCAGACTTCCGGAGTACGCTCTTCTATAAGCTTATTAGCTCCTCTTATATTGAAAGCCAACTCCGCTTCGAGAATTTTGGAAATGACAAAAGGTCTGAAAAGCTCAAGAGCCATGTGTTTCGGAAGTCCGCATTGATTCAGTTTAAGCTCAGGTCCGACGACAATCACGCTTCTTCCAGAATAGTCCACACGCTTTCCTAGAAGGTTTTGTCTAAACAATCCTTGTTTGGATTTTAAATTATCCGACAGGGATTTAAGCGGACGCTTTTGTGATTGGCTCATGGCCGCACTGTCGTTCTGTTTCGCGATAGAGTTATCTATGAGTGCATCCACCGCTTCTTGAATGATTCTTTTTTCATTTCTTAAAATAACGTCAGGGGCATTGATTTCCTTTAATTTCTTTAAACGGTTGTTTCTGTTTATAACTCTTCGATAAAGATCATTCAAATCCGAGGTGGCATGCCTTCCTCCATCTAAGGCAACCATAGGACGCAGTACCGGAGGGATAACCGGTATCACGGTGAGAAACATCCACTCAGGCCTGATATTCGCATATATCATAGAGCGGATAAGTGAGAGTCTTTTCTGTAATTTCTCTTTTTCTACGGAGCTTGATTTTTCAAGCATTTTTTCTGTGTGTGTTTTCAGCTTGTTTAAGTCTAAGTTTTTGAAAATAGAATAAATAGCTTCAGCTCCTATATTTGCCTCAAAACAGGTCCCATATTTCAAAGAATAATGGTGAAAAGAAATTTCGTTTAGAACCTTCCCTTCATATATCTCAGCAATTTCTTTTTTCGTATTGGAAAAAAGCTCTTTCAATTTTTCGCGGGTTTCTTCATCCGCCGCATTTTTTAATTTAGATTTATATTCTTTTTCCAGATTCTGTAAAATTGTTTCTTTTTCTTCTTCGTGAACTTTGGTAATTATATATCCGGCAAAATATATCACTTTCTCCAAATCCGAAACCGGTATATTAAGAAGTATGCTCATTCTGGAAGGCACTCCCCTCAAAAACCAAATGTGTGCGACGGGTGTGCTGAGTTCTATGTGCCCCATCCTTTCTCTTCGCACGATAGAACGAGTAACTTCCACTCCGCATTTTTCGCAAATAATATCTTTATAGCGAATGCGTCTATACTTCCCGCAATAACATTCGTAATCTTTTTCCGGACCGAATATTTTTTCATCGAAAAGCCCGCCCCGCTCAGATCTTCCGGTACGATAATTTATGGTTTCTGGCTTGGTAACTTCTCCGTAAGACCACTCTTTTATTTGCTCCGGAGAAGCAAGCTTTATCGAAATGCTGTCAAAATCTGTTTTGTTTAGTGTTTTCATATTTTTTATTCGTTATGACTTTGTTTAGGAAGGTCGTACTTTTTCAGATTGACATCAAGCGCAAGCCCTCGTAAATAATTTAGCAATACATTGAAAGATGCCGGGGAATTCGGTGGTTTGATGACCTCGTTTTTAATAATGGAATCAAAAGTCTGGGAACGACCGATTATATCGTCAGACTTGATGGTAAGCATTTCTCGCAGGGTGTATGCAGCACCATATCCTTCCAGCGCCCAGACTTCCATTTCTCCGAATCTCTGTCCTCCGCCTTGAGCTTTTCCGCCAAGTGGCTGCTGGGTAATTAAAGAATAAGGTCCTATAGAACGCATATGTATCTTATCTTCAACCATATGGTGAAGTTTAAGCATATACATATATCCGACAGCCACATCCTGACTGAATGGCTCTCCGGTACGTCCATCAAAAAGCTTTATTTTACCGTTTTCCGGGAATCCTGCTTTTTTTAATTCTTCTCCTATTTCTTCATGTGTTGCCCCCAAGAAAGGAGGCACGATAGCCTGATATCCAAGCGAATTTGCCGCCAATCCTAAGTGCATTTCCAATATCTGCCCTAAGTTCATACGGGAAGGCACGCCAAGTGGCGAAAGTATTATATCCACAGGTGTTCCATCCGCTGCATAAGGCATATCTTCCTCAGGAAGAATTTTGGAGATGACTCCTTTGTTGCCGTGGCGTCCGGAAAGTTTATCTCCTATTGATATATTTCTTATCTGAGCAACCTCGATTACAACTTTTTTTATAATTCCGGCTTCCAGTGTGTGCCCAAGGTCTCTTGAGAAAATTTTCACTCCTATGATTCTCCCTCTTTTACCGTGCTCCATACGAAGCGAAGTATCTTTCACGTCTCTTGCTTTTTCGGCAAATATCGAACGCAATAATCTTTCCTCTGGAGTGAGTTCTGTTTCGCCTTTCGGTGTAATTTTACCTACCAAAATATCATTTTCCCTGACTTCTGCTCCGATTCTTACTATCCCATCTTCATCCAAATCTTTTAATTTCAGCTCTCCAACATTTGGAATATCGCGAGTAGTCACTTCCGGTCCGAGTTTGGTATCACGCACCACACAAACGAATTCTTCCACATATATTGAAGTAAATTTACTCTTCTTTACCAATCTATCTGAGATTATTATGGCATCTTCGTAGTTAGATCCAGACCAAGACAAGAAAGCGACAAAAACATTCTGACCTAGTGAGATCTGCCCATTCACAGTACTTGTGGTATCGGCCAATATTTCTCCTTTTTTCACTTTCTGACCGACATTGACGGAAGGGCGCTGATGAAATGCGGAAAAATTGTTATTTCTTAAAAAATTTACAAGTTCATACGTCTTTTTGGATTTGCCTTCTATAATTATCTTCCTAGCATCAACATAAGAAACAACTCCTTCCTCTTCTGCAATTATTATTCTCCCGGAATCTCGAGAAGCCAAACTCTCTATGCCTGTTGCCACCAGCGGGGCTTCTGGAACTACGCAGGGCACTGCCTGCTTCTGCATGTTGCTTCCCATCAGAGCTCTGTTCGCATCATCGTGATCCAAAAATGGAATCATGGATGTGGCTATAGAGAATGCCTGATTTGCAGCCACGTCTATAAAATCCACTTGTTCTCTCGGGATTGTTCCTGCTTCCGTCTTTATCCTGGCAGCCACCTTTTCTTCTGTTATCTTGCCATCTTCATTATATGAAATACTTGCATGAGCTATGTTATATTTTTCCTCTTCTAGGGCATTTAGGTACTGGACTTCCCCGGTAATTTTTCCATTTTTAACTTTTATGTAGGGGGTTTCTATTATGCCGAAATCATTTATCTTGGCATAAGTAGAAAGGTGTAATATAAGTCCGATGTTCGGCCCTTCTGGCGTATGTATAGGACAAACTCTTCCATAGTGTGAAGGATGCACATCTCTTACTTCAAGACCGGCACGTTCGCGAGTAAGACCTCCGGGACCTAAGGCAGAGAGAAGGCGAATATGTTCTATTTCCGCCAAAGAGTTTTCCTGGCTCATAAATTGAGAAAGCTGGTTGGTGGTGAAAAACTCTTTTATTCTGGCTTGAAGCGGACGCTGGTTGATTATATGTATAGGCAAGGCCATATCTATATCTATAATAGACATCCTGTCTTGGATATTTCTTTTTATCTGCATCATACCGGTACGCACTTTTTGCTGCAGCATTTCCCCCATAAATCTTACACGTCTTTGTCCTAAGTGATCTATATCATCCGGTTTGGAATTGGGTACATTGTTTAAAGTAATGATATTGGCTACGATAGTTACCAAATCTTCCTTTGATATTGTCCGAGAAACCAAGTCTTTTTCTTCTAATCCTTTATTGAAACGCTTATTAAATCTATATCGTCCTACCGGGGAAAGGTCATATCTTTCTCCGGTAAACAATGAATCTATAAATTCCCTGGCATTTTCTGCTGTAGCCATATCACCATCCCTTAAACGTTTATATATCTCTATATAGGCTTCTTCTTTTGATTTCGCCACATCTTTGGCTAGACACACCTCTATAGACTTACTGTAAATAGAATTTTCTCCACCTTTCAAAGCTCCATCAAAATTTATCAACTTGCCGTCGAAGGCTTTTAATATAGATTCATTAGTATCTAGGCCCAAAACGCGCAGAAGGGCGGTAACTGGAAATTTCCTTTTTTTATCTATTCTTACATAGATAGCGCCATCTGATTCGGATTCTATTTCTATCCAAACACCGCGTGCTGGTATTACCTTCGCGCCAAAATATCTTTTTCCTTTATTTTCTGACTCCGTGAAAAATACTCCGAAAGAACGGGCCAACTGAGGAACTATCACACGCTCCACTCCATTTATAATGAATGTCCCATGAGGGGTCATGAGCGGAAGTTCAGACATAAAAATTTCCTGTTCTTTTACAGTATTTAAAATTTTATTTGTCAGTTTTACTCGGGCCTTAAGCAATCCTTGATATGAAAGCTTGTTTATCTTCGCATCGCTTTCGCTGGTATTGGGTTCGCTTAAAGAAAATGAAGAAAACTCCATTTCGAATTTCTTGCCGGAATAGTCGGATATCGGAGAAAATTCCTTAAAGACTTCTTTCAAACCGTCTTCCACCAGCCATTTGAATGATTTGGTCTGGGCTTCTATTAAATTCGGGAACTCTACCAGCGGTCTCTTATACCTCGAAAAATACTTTTTTGTTTGCTTTTCTGTATGCATAAATTTATTTGCCCGAATAAAGAAAATAAACTAAAAACAAAAAGAAGAGCTGGAGTCCTAAACGCTTCTTTCTACTTTTACAATATTATTTATTTCGGATATGTTATTAATTTCACGCCTAAAAATAAGGCTCTATTAATACTTATGGAGATACATCCGAAACTCAATCAATCTCTCGTTCCCCTAGTATACACACAGGTATCCTTTTGTCAACCTGTGGACAACTGTCTTAGGCCGCCCCCTTTGGTAAATTTATCCTAAATGTTCCCATACATTTCTATTAATTTATCTTTAGATATATATGAATAAGTTGGTTCAACATCTTTCATTTCTTCTGGGACTATTCCTTCTTTTTGTCTGCCTTTGTAAATTATTTTTGCTTTTTTTGATTCTGGAGATTCATTGTCAATCGTAAATCCTAAAGATTCCATAAGTTTTGGTTTTACAGTAACAATCCAGGAAGTAGCACTTATAATTTTTATATTCTTAAATTTAGGATCAGTTTTTAAATATTCTGCAATTCTTTTCATCCCATCTCTTAAAAGATACAGTTTTTCACTTATTCCAAGTCGGTGTATGTCACTTAAATGCATGCTAATTCTTTCTGCTGACTCAAATTCTATAGTCATAGCAAAATTTATAAACAAATTTTCGTTTAATATGGTTTTTATATTCTCTATTTTATTTCTTATATTTTCCATAAATTTTACCTTTTCTGGATTTTTTCCAATTTTCTATTTTGCCGTGGTTGCCAGAAAGCAAGATCTTCGGAACTTTATAATTCTTGCCTTTCCATTTTAAAATCTCCGGCCTAGTATAAACTTCACTGGAAGAAACACGTTCTTCTTCTCGTGAATCGAAATTACCGAGCACCCCTTCTATCTGACGAGAAACACAATCAACTAAAATCATGGCTGGAATTTCTCCTCCAGTCAAAACATAATCCCCTATTGAAAGTTGTTTAAATTTTAAAAACTTGTTCTGAGATTGTTGAAGGATCTTATCCACCCGAGCATCTATGCCTTCATAGCGACCGCAAATGAGTATTATATCGGTGTATTTTTCAGAAATTTTTTTCGCCTCGCCGGTAGTAAATTTTTCTGCGCTAGGAATGAAATTAATAATCAAAATTTTCTTTTTATTTTTTATTTTAGGAATGGCTTTCTCTACAGCCTTAAGAACTGGCTCTGAACGCATTATCATACCCGGGCCTCCTCCATATGGTCGATTATCTACAGGGCGATAATTGTTCTTATTTTTTGACTTTATGAAATCTCTGGGATTATAAAACTTTACAGAGATAACTTTGTTCCTCAGGGCTCTTCCGATTATGGATTCCCTCATATAAGATTCAAAAGCTTCGGGGAAAATTGTAACAATATGAAAACGCATGGATTAGGTTATAGCTTCTAGGTTATAGCTTCTAGTAAAAAAAAGCAAATAAAAAAGACCCAGATTTCTCTGAGCCTTTTCTAGAACCTAGAAACTAGCACCTAATTATATCCCCTTGAGGTCTTCCATTGCCTGGTCTACAGTTTTGGTCGAGCTTTGAGAACTCATCGGTCTCATACCTCCTTCCGGTTCGTTTATCTTCAAATTAACGCGGGCATTATTTTTCATGCCTATTATTCGAAGCAACGTACGGATAGCTTTAGCGGTATTTCCCATCCTTCCTATGATCTTGCCCATATCGGCAGGATTTACAGTAAGGGAGATAAGTACCCCCATCTCGTCGACAGTACGATCGATTTTAACATCGTTCGGATTGTCAACCAAAGCTTTCACTACATATTCCAGGAATGCTTTATCGGCGTCTTGCATAATGTGTGTATCGGGTAAAATTTTTAATATTCTACAGTGTCACGACCAGAGGTTATTGATTGATTGCCACTTTTCACTGTAAAAACAATTATATACGATTATCTTCCGTCTTTCAACCCGCACACTTAATTTTTGATTGCGCTATAAGCGCGTTTTGGCAAACTATCAAGAATTAAGTGTGTGGATCAACTCTATTTTTTGGCCTTCAACTCTTTTTTCTTTAAAGTAGGCTTCTTTTTGGATAAAACATTTATTTTCTTCCCTTCTATCGCCTTTTCATGTACAAGAAAGTTGTGCATAGTGTCGGACAATTTGGCTCCTTTGGAAATCCAATATTTTATCCTATCTACCTTGAAACTGGTATCACCGGATTTAGGATTATAAGTACCTATTATCTCTAAAAATTTTCCGCTCTTAGTGCTGTTTTTTGAATCCGTCAAAACCGCCCTGAAAGAGGGATCATTCTTCCTACCTATTCTTTGTAATCTTATTTTAAGCATAATGCCATATTAGCATAACTTGCTAAAAAGGCAAACGGGGTCTTTTATGCTATATTTAAAGCGATGAGTAAAAATATAAAAACCATACGGGGTACTATTTCCATAACTGGAAAAGGCATAGGCTTTCTAAAAACCGAAGGTAAAGAAGATATCGAGATTGATTTTAATCATTTAAACACAGCCTTACACGGAGATACTGTGGAGGTAGCCCTTTCTACGGAAGTCAACAAAAGGGTCACCGGGGAAGTATTAAAAATAATCTCTCGGGCTAAAAATGGATTTTCTGGGACGCTAGAGCAGGAAAAAGGCGTATTTTTCTTAAACCCGGACGATACAAAAATGTATACTGACATATTGATACCAAAAGAAGGACTTGGCGGCGCCAAAGTGGGACAAAAAGTTTATGCAGAGATAGTTTTTTGGAAGGACCCGAGAAAAATACCAGAAGGAAAAATAGTAAAGGTGCTGGGCAAGCCGGGAGACAATAATGCGGAAATGTATGGCATAGCCTTGGAAAAAGGATTCGACAACGACTTCCCAAAAAAAGTCGAGGAAGAAGCCGAAAAAATAAAAAATTTCGGAATAAAAAAGGAGAATTTGGATAATAGAAAAGATTTCAGGAAGACCCTCACTTTCACCATAGATCCAGAAGACGCGAAAGATTTTGATGACGCTATTTCCTTTAGAGATATAGGGAAAAATAAATATGAGATAGGTATCCATATAGCGGATGTTTCGAGTTATGTAAAAACAGGAAGCGAGCTGGACCGTGAAGCGAAAAAAAGGGGCACTTCCGTATATCTTGTAGATAGAACCATACCAATGTTACCGGAAACTCTTTCAAATGATTTGTGCTCCTTATTGCCTGGCAAAGATCGATTGACTTTCGGAGCCGTATTTACAATGGATAATGAGGCTAAAATACTTACACAATGGTTCGGGCATACTCTTATCAATTCAAAGAAAAGATTCACTTATGAAGAAGCCCAAAAATCAATAGATGATAAAAATGGATATCTTCATAGAGAACTTCAAATCCTTAATAATCTGGCAAATAAATTTAAAAGAGAAAGATTTAAAAATGGGGCAATATCGTTGGATCAAGAGGAAGTAAAGTTTGTTTTGGATAAAGATGGAAAACCGATAAAAGTCGTCAAGAAAGAGAGAAATGATTCAAATCGATTAATAGAAGAATTCATGCTTTTGGCAAATAAGAAAGTTGCGGAAGTTATATCTAAAAGTATAAAAAATAATAAAA
>DAHVYC010000011.1 GCA_027327845.1 Candidatus Nomurabacteria bacterium | reverse complement strand
GTTCTACTACATGACCATCAGGACGCCCAACGTAAGTAAGAATTATAATTTTACAGTTTTTTCCTAATAAATATTGCAAGGTCGGAAGGGTTGCTTTTATACGCATATCATCTGCAAGCTGAAAAACACCATTAACCTCCAAAACCTCTATATCATATGGGGCACGATAAAGAATTGTTTTGCCTTCAAGATTTATGTCTTTTAAGGTTTTGAGTTTCATATTTCCCCAGCAATTTGGATTATTTTATTAAACTTCTTCGGATTCAAACTCGCTCGCCCTAACAAAAATCCATCCGCCTTCCCGATTTTCAAAAATTCTCCCGCATTTTTCTCATCAGCGGATCCGCCATATATTATCCTTATTTTTCCTCCCGCTTCCACGCCAAACTTATCACTCAATATTTTCTTTATAAAGATGCTCATTTCCAAGAATTCTTCTGGTGTAGCGGAATGCGCTCCTTCCCCTATCGCCCAGATGGGTTCATAGGCTATGATAAGTTTTGATACGGAATTTCTAGAAATACCAGCTAAGCACGCCTCCAATTCTTTTCTTATGAAATTTAAATATTCATGATTCTCATCCCTGGCGCTCTCGCCTATGCAGAGCACTGGAGTAAAGCTCGCTTTTATAGCTGATTTTACTTTTTTATTCACATCCATATCGGTTTCTCCCATAGCGCGCCTCTCGGAATGCCCCAATATTACATATCTTGCGCCAATATCATAAAGCATTTCGAGAGACACTTCGCCGGTAAAAGCTCCGGTGTCTTCAAAAAACCCGTTCTGTGCTCCGACAGATATCCTCTTGGAAATTTTTCTGAGTTTTTCCAAATACAAAAATGGGGGGCATACCACTACTTCCACTTTTTTATCTCCAGCTATAAGCCCTGCAGTGCCCGCAAATAATTTCTCCGCTTCTTTGAGCGTAAGCGGATTCATCTTCCAATTTCCTATCACAATTTTTTTGCTCATTCTCTTATTCTATCACCTAAAACCTAGAACCTACAAACCTAATTCTTTATTTCTCGCCCCAGCTGGTTACCGTCCAAGAGCCGGATGGCCCACTGGAAAAATTATTGTTCATAAGTCCCGATTCATAGGTTACACTGGATCCGCCCGATACTTCTATTCTGTAAGCGGTAGCTTCTTTAAGTGCCGCACCCCCTGAAATCTCTATGGTGCCATAAGGCGCATAACAAATCACAGCTCCTGCTCCGCCGGAAACAGAAATGGAATCTGTCCCTGTGTCGGTGGAGAGCATCATTATATAACTTCCGGCCGTTCCTGAACCTGTGGCATGTCCTCCGCCGGATATTGATATAGATTTATCAGAAATAATAACCCCGTCATTTGCTCCATAACTTGAAGCGAGTTTGATAGTGCCTCCGCCAGAGAGTTGTATGTTGCCAGTTACCCAAAGGGTTCCCGTTACGGTCAATATTCCTCCACCGGAAACTGAAAGATTTCCTATAATTTTTTTAGGACCTAGAGTAGCTCCAGCCCAACCGACAGAATAGTCTCCGTTATAAACTCCCCCGGCTTCCGCTTCCGATTTCCATCCCGCTATATTCGCATCCGATATCGGAAAAGCAATATATGTCGGATCAGTTTGAGAAGTGCAAGATTTATTGTTGCCCGTTCCAGTCTGGCAATAAATATTTCCGGTGGCATTGGTATAATTTACCGTGTGAGCTTGAGCTGATCCAGATACAGTGCCTATGTGTAATTGATTCCATTGGCTGTGAGAATTGCCTTCTATGAGCCCCGTCGCCCCGCCTAAATAAATACTAAAATAATAATCCAGTCCGGAAGGAGAAGTGTTGTTCCAAGTACCGCCTAATTGTCCGATTTTGCCTATACCGCTACTATATCCGCCAGCCGAAGCTCCGACGACATAATACTTGCTGCTCGAGGTACCAGCATCTACTACAAGCCAATAAGTAGTACCTACGCTTAAAATAGGGTTGGAAGAAAAAGAAACATCTACCCACCCGTAAGAAGTAGTCACACTTGAAGCTGAAAGAGTGCCGGAAGCCACTACATTGGTCCCCGGGCTTCCATTTGAATCATTCATTATCTTTACTGTCGCATTGCTCGGCGAGCCTACTTTTTTTATATAAAACTGCGCTTTGTTAAGAGGACTCTCCACTGATACTTGAAAACCTTGGGCTATATCCTGAGTAGCGCTAGCGTTGGCAAATGCCACATCATAAGATGGCGTTCCGGAACCGTTGGTCTGATCAGCAGCCAAAGCCGGACTGTCCGCTGAGATAGCGGTACCGGTAATCACCGCCGAACTGTCTCCGGTGATAGGCCCATTGGCATAAACATTGCCGTTTACTGTACCGCTACCCGTCAAATTTATTCCACCTTGCCCGACTTGCACTCCATAATTAAAAGAAACTCCGGTATTGGTTGAAAGAGTAATATCATTCTGTCTTTGGTATGAATATACGTCTCCTAAAGAGGCTATTACTATTTTATCGCTCCCTACGGAAGTTATCGTAGTGGTAGCGGTATTCGAATCCAAAGTCAATGTCTCGCTTGAGCCTATCGGTATGTTCTTCAAGACCCTATAAAAAGCATCTTCACTTCCAGATTCAGCCAAAAAGAAAGATCTTTTGGAATTAAGTCCGACGGACGCATCCTTGAATTCCCGGACCGAAGGAGAAACAAGTCCTCCTATGATAGCAAGGGAAATAAATAGAAAAAATATCACCGAGATAAGCATCGCCGCGCCCGATTCTTTATTTATCCCGTTAGAAATTTTAAAAATTATTTTTATTTTGTTTATCATGGTTAGTGAATTTCTAACGGGATTTATTTTTTAAAATCTAAAATTTTCATATTTATTGATAATCCCCACGGAGAACAATAGTGTCATAAAAATTCTCATTTCTTGCGACCGGATCGTTGTTCGACTTTACAGAAAGGGTTATCTTTACACTCGCACCCTTCACTGTATTTATTTGAGCAAAAGACAGATTAGTCACGGAAATATTGCTGGAATTTAAATTGCCAGTAATAGCGTTATTCTCTAAAAATTGAATATCTGAACCGGCAAGTAAAAATTCCACTGTTTTAGCCGCACCTGCGTTATCTTTCGTATTTAATTTCAGATCAGTTGCCCCAATTGCGCTTATACCATTCGCTTGCCTGATTTCTCTCGTCATCCTCTCCATTATATTTCCACCTTGCATCAAATCAGATTCTATGGCCGTTTCCTTGAAAGATTTTGTCATAGTCATAAGCGCATCAATCACCGCAATGGATAAAATCGCAAAAAGCAATATATAAAATATGGTTTCTAAAAGCGCATAACCTCTATTCTGCTCCAGCTTTGAAGGATATATTTCGTTTTTTTTCTTTGTATTTTTCATAAATATTTAATGTGAAAATATGTCCATAATGTAAAAAGATAGGGTTCTTGTCATCTGTGTTCCGCTTTCATTCCAAGACACACTGACCGTCGCGAGTTTGGTACCAGCATCATTATTGCCGGAAGTAGAAATATCTCCCGTTCCAGGGTCACGATTCACGTTTGCAACGCTTACGGTGCGAGTAAAAATATCAACCGTGGAAGGCGTGGAGGAAAGAGACCAAGTAGATGATGAAAAAGCAGGATAGTATGAAGTCCCTGGTGTAAGTCCGGAGATATTGGTCCAAGAATTATCACGCAAGATGCGCACCGCTTCCGCCCCTTCTTCTAAAAGGAAACCTGCTTGAGAGAGGTGTAAGGACTGCCTCGCGACATACACTGATTTCTGCGTCACGGACATGGCAGCAAGTACGGAGAGCATTATGATGGCTATGGCTATTATCACTTCCACTAGTAAAAATCCTTTTTCTCTGGAAACGCAAGTTTTATTTTTATCTTTTTTCATTTCTTTTCTTAAAATTTCATTTTGTCAAAGTCATATTAATTTACACTTATAGCTCCAGTGACAGATATGCTGACAACTTTTGAACTTGAAGAATTCGAAATGGTTATACTGCCGGCCTGGCTCGGTATTCCAGTCAAACGTTCAAAATACAGATCTCCAGAAGAAGAACTCACTCCGCCTAAGGTGACATTAGTGATAGAAGCCGGGGATACCAAACTCGTTACGACGTTGTCGGAAGCGTTTGGATTATAAGTTTTCCCGGTAAAAATTATAACTTTATCAGGGTCGAAATGCACTCCATATTCAGAAGAATTGACAGAGGCTAGGGAGCGGGATTTAGCATCGTGGAGCATCGAAACCGTTTCCTCTTCGGCGTTTTTGAGCGCTTGAGTTTCTCTCATATCCGAAAGCCTCGGAAAAGTTATAAGCGCCAAAATTACAAGCACAGATATGGCTATCAGAACCTCCGCAGCCGTTATTCCTTTTTCAAAAAAATTACTTTTCATTTTAATTTATATTATTCAATATAGAGTATAAAGGAGATATCATGGAAATAGCGAAGAACCCCACTGCGGCTCCGATCACTATCATAAGAAGCGGTTCTATGATCGTGGAAAGGTTTTTGGTTTTATTTTCTATCTCTCCCTCGTAAAAATCGGCAATTTGAAGCAACATATCCGAGAGTTTGCCTGTCTCTTCACCGACTTCCACCATCTCTGTCATCATCACCGGATATAAATTCAAGTTTTCTTCGAAGGCTTTAGAGAAAGGAGCTCCTTTTTCTATCTCCTTTTCGGCTTCATCCAATACCTTTTTGTAATAAAAATTTTGTACCACATCTTTGGTTATTTCTATGGAACGCGTTATAGAAACTCCGGAAAATAAAAGCGAAGAAATAGTGCGAGCGGTACGGGCAGTATTGAGCTCTATAGACATTTTGCCGAAAATCGGCAGTTTTATCACCACGAAATCTACATATTTTTTCATAAATGGAGCGCGAAGGAGCATCAAGAGACCCACAATAGATCCGATAATAAGAACAAAAGACAACACAAGATACTGCGAGAAGAAATTACCTAATGCGATTATAAATTTAGTACTTGTGGGAAGCTCCACCCCGAGTTCTTTAAAAGTGTTGGCAAGCGTAGGCACTACGAAAGCAAACATAAGCACCCCTATGAGAACCATAGCCGACAAGATAACACCGGGATAAATGAGGGCCCCTTTTACTTTCCTTGAAAGTGCGTTTGATTTCTCCAAATTGGCCCCTATCTCCTTGAGTGCTCCGGCCAGATCTCCCGATTCTTCTCCGGCACGGGTCATAGAAACAAAAAGTTTGGAAAAAACTTTCGGAAATTTTGCCAATCCGGAAGAGAGCGTGCCTCCGGCATTTATTTCGTTGGAGAGTGAATTCAAAATATTGCCCAGAGAAGCATTTTTGGTCTGTTTTTTCAATACGGAAAGCGCCCGAAAAAGAGAAAGTCCTGCGCGGAGCATCCCGGCCAGGTTTTTAGTAAATAGAATCTGGTCATTGATCTTTACTCTGGAAAAAAATTTTCCAAATATCGAGGAAAGATCCAGTGAGTTTTTCTTTTCTTCCGTAATGAAGAGCGGGGTACTGCCTTTCCCTTTCAGATCATGCATCACAGAAAATCTATCCGGGGCTTCCATTGTCCCTTCCATTATCTCTCCGCTATTCGTTTTGGCTTTATAAGAAAATAACATTAGGTTCTAGGTTCTAGGTTCTAGTCACTAGCAACTAGTCCCTAGAAACTAATTACTACTCCGAAACGACCCTGAATACTTCCTCCAAAGAGGTATTCCCTATGGCTGCCTGAAATATTCCGTCCTCAAGCATGGTCATCATCCCCTCTTTTTTCGCTTCTTCTTCTATCTCTTCCTGTGAACTTCCACGGATAATCATTTCTTTTATAGAAGAAGTCACTTTGAGCACTTCATGTATGCCTATACGGCTAGAGTATCCATCCGGGGACTCTGCGCTTTTAACCGGCTTGTAGAAAGGCACATCTTTCCATTCATCTTTGGGGCCGATAATATTTTCATTCTTAAGAAGCGTAAGCATGCGATCCAAGTCTACCAATTTGGCCAAGTTTTTTATCTGATCTTTGGATAAGAAATATTTTTCCCTATTTGATACGAGTTTACGCACCAATCTTTGGGCAATGATGGTCTTCACAGTGGAAACTATCAGAAAAGGCAACACTCCCATATCGATCATCCTCGGTATGGCGCCTGATGCGGAATTGGTATGGATAGTGGAAAGCACCAAGTGCCCGGTAAGAGCCGCGTTCACAGCCAATCCTGCAGTCTCGCCGTCGCGTATTTCCCCCACCATTATTATGTCTGGATCTTGACGGAGGAGTGAGCGAAGCCCGTTGGCAAAAGTAAGCCCTATCTCCGGTTTTACCTGCGTCTGGTTCACACGAGGCATCTGATATTCCACCGGATCTTCCACGGTCGAGATATTTACCTCCGGTCTGTTCAGAATTTCAAGCATAGTGTAGAGCGTAGTGGTTTTCCCGGAGCCGGTCGGACCGGTAGCCAAGATCATCCCTATCTTCTGTCTCAATGAATCGTGAATCCTCTCCAACCCTTCTCCGTGGAAACCCAGGCCCTCAAGCGAGTACCCGTGTGCATTTTCCTTCAAGATTCTTATCACCGTCTTTTCTCCATAAAACGTAGGTAGAGTAGATACGCGAAAAGAATATTTTTCTCCGTTTTGATCTATTTTAAATCTGCCGTCCTGGGGCAATCTCTTTTCATCTAGTTTCAAGTTGGATAAGACCTTTATGCGAGTGGTTATGCCGGGAGCCGCGCTCTTGTCGAGTGTCATGGCATCATGCAGTATGCCGTCTATTCTGTATCTCACCACCAGATTATTCTCCCCCGGCTCTATATGTATGTCCGAAGCATTTTGCAATATGGCGTGCATTATAAGAGAATCCACTATTTTTACCACCGGCAGATCCTCCGCCAAGGCCTTGAGCTCTTCTTCTGTTTTTTCTTCCCCTTCCTCGGATTCTTTCTCTCCGCGCACTACCTTTTTCAAATCTGTTTTAAGGGATCCGGATTCTTTTTGAATAATATTATCGAAGTCCGCCTCTAGGCTTTTTCTGTATTGCACCAAAGCAGACTTTATGGAAGCGGTATCCGTCAGGCGTGGGAGTATCCTCTCCCCGGATCGCTTCTTAATAAAATCAATCATCGGCAGATCGTCCACATCAAGCATCGCCACTTCGAGGCCAACTTCGCTTTTTTTGTAGGCAATAATATTGTGGTTCCTGGCTATCGGCTCAGGTATCAATGAAAGAATGGAAAAATCTATCTTTTTATTTACAAGATTTACAAACGGTATTTCGAGGACATATGCCTCCATGCGTTTCAGGTCCGTCTCGGAAATTTTCCCCTCGGAAAGCAAAACATTGCCGAGTTTTTGTTTCTTGGTCTCGGCTTTTTTGATGAGCTCGTCGAGTTCGGAACTTGAAATAAGTTTTGAGTCAAGAATAACCTTTTTTAATTGCTTCTCGTCTATTATCATGCACCTTTATTATACCAAATAATAACAAAAAGAAATTTAAAAACAGCAAAATAGTAAAAGAAGTTTTCACCTGTAGTTATATCAAAAACAACAAAAAGCAAGTTTTTTGTCGGTACGGAAATTTTGAAGCTTAAAATTTCCTGAGATTGGCTCGCCGTCGCTCGCCAAACCCCTTAAAAAACTTCTTTTTGTTGTTTTTGGATTTATTGCTCTATGTATTTCGGCTTCTTTGGATTGACCGTCACGGTCACTGTCGCCTGGTCGGAGGCTTGAGTAGCTACCCCAGTACATACCAAACTATAAGTAGTCGTGTTGTTCGGGGTGACTGTCACCTGCCCTGATGTAGCGTTGCCGGTGCTGAAATTTGTACCAGTACAAGAACTTGCGTTAGTTGAAGACCAGCTAATTGTGGAAGAAGATCCTTTTACAACCGAAGTCGGATTGGCAATAATCGTAGCTGTCGGTGAAGGTGGAGGTATATTCTCGCATCTATTATTCGTAACACTCCAAGTCGTAACTCCAGGAGTACAATCTGCACTTACAGAAGTAGAAGCCAAAGGATTAACATCAGCACTATTGTAAAGGTAAAAATTACTTACCCCATGATTAATAACGTTACTTACGTTGGTGCCAGACGTATTCCAAGAAACATGAGTGTTGCTAGGATTATCCCTTGTTACTTCTGTGGTAGCTCCGACTAGATTAGCAGTAGTCCATGAAACACTTGAAGTACATGTGGATGCATTGGCAGGAATAGTACAAGAAGTTGCACTAATCGTCCCAGACATCAAAGATCCGGATCCTTTGGTTTCAGAACAAGAAGCCGTAGAACCTCCATTGGAACCGGCACAATTCCAAGTCCAGGCAGTTAAACCATTTACGTTATTAGTACTTGTTCCAGAAGTACAAGTGTAATGAGAAGCTGGTGAAGAACAGGATCCATTGACCGGCACTAATGCACAGACTCCCCCGATCAGCGCTCCTTGGGCACAGGAGGCGTTCGCAGAACTTGTAGCCAACTCCGCCCCGTTATGATTCAAGAAAAACCCAGTGGTTCCATAATTTATCGCGACCAATTTATTAGTCCCAGAAGTTGCCGTAGATACTACTGTATTGGAAGGATTGTTTTTTGTCACATTCGTCTGTCCTCCAGGTATTAAGTTTTGTGTACTCCATGATACCGACGAGTCACAAGTAGAAGAACCAAGAGGAATAGTGCAAGAAGTTGAAGATATGCTACCAGATGGAGCAGCTCCTACGGATACGCTTGTGGTACAAGATCCGTTACCCCCAGGACCGGAACAAGTGAAAGCATAAGTTGTCGTCGAATAAAGAGGCCCGACTGTTTTTGACCCAGAAGTCGCCTGCGTACCAGATATTCCTCCGCTTGACATCGTACAAGATGTAGCATCTGTCGTACTCCAAGATAATGTAGATGTTCCACCATAACTAACTGATGATGGGCTGGTCGAACAGTTCACTACAGGAACGCCAGCAAGTGTCGTAGCGTAAGCGGCAGAAGAATAACTTGAGAAGACCGGTCGGCTATCATATGCCAAGATTCTATATCCATAAGTAGTATTAGAGGATAGTCCGGTATCGGAAAAACTCGTTGTGTATCCCCATCCTATGTATGAATTCGGTGTGCATCCTGCTCCTTGGCATCTATATATATTGTATGCAATTTGAGAACCATTGCCTCCAGTCGAAGCACTCCAAGAAACATTGATCTTACTTGAAGATACGGTTGTGGCTGTGACTCCGGTCGGAGCGGTAGGAGAACCTGCTACACAAACACTTCCATTCCAAGTAGAAGTCGAAGCGCAACCGGCTGTAACAGTCTTTTGATCCAAAAGCTGCGCATTGTTATACAGGAAGAAAGTTCTTGAAGAATACGGGATGGTAAATTTAACATAAGAACCAGAATTCCCCACTGCGACTACTTGATTGGAAGTGGCTGTACCAGTGTCAGTGGTATTGCTCGTGACTGAAGAAGTGCCGACTGGATTCGTGGTATTCCAAGAAAACTGGATTCCACAGCTACTGGCTCCATCCAGGATGGTACATCCGCTAGCTACAGGAGTAAGGGTGCCGGAAATTTTTGCTTCAGAACAAGAAGCTGTATATCCCCCATTTGATCCTAAACAACTCCAAGTCCAAGAAGAGGTTCCACTCACATTGTTTGCACTTGCACCTTGGATGCAGGCATAGTGAGAGCTAGAACATATTCCATTGACAGGTGTTTTAGATTCAGAACACGAAGCAGTAGATCCGCCGTTTGAGCCGGGACAACTCCAAGTCCAGGCAGTTGCTCCATTTACATTACTTGTGCTTGCTGCAGGACTTAAACAGGTGTAATGAGTAGCTGGTGAAGAACAAACACCTGGAGTTCCACAAGATTGAGTAGTCCCATTTGTATAAGGACAGGCAGTACCGCCATTAGAGTTTGGTGTAGTAATCGTATAAGTCTGAGTTCCGTTAGTACAAGCACTCCAACTACCGACACAGTTAACCGGAGTATTTGTTACAGTGACATCAGCATAAGCACTTGCCGTTTGACCAGAACTAATGTTTGTACACTGTATTTGATACCTTGCCGATGCAGTTAATGCACCAGTAGATTGACTCCCAGAAACTGTATTGTTTGTACTAAAATTTGTACCTAAGCAAGAAGTAGCATTGGTTGAAGACCAAGAAAGAGTCGCGGATTGACCATAATTAATAGTTGTAGAAGGTGCTCCGTTTGCGTTAAAAGTTACAGTAGGTGCCGGAGTTGTTGTGCAATATGGTTGAGGGGCGGAAAAAAGTAAATTCTGGCAAGCAGTTAAACCTTGAGTAGTGTATCTATCGCTCACAAGAACACATCCGCTTCCATTATCTTGAACATAGCAGTAGGCGCTAGGATCAGCATAACAGCTACAGCTATTTGTAGTTGTCGTAGGCATAGGAGTTACATTAATGGTTATCGATCTTGAAGTGGTAGCTCCTACTTCGTTATTACAAGTAAGGGTGTATGTGGTCGTTGAACCCGGGGTTACGGTATAAGATCCGGAAGGTATGGATTTCAAACCAGACCACCCTCCGCTTCCGTAGCATGTATAGGCATTTACTACATTCCAAGAAATAGTAGAGCTATTATACTGAATTACTGTAGACGGGCTAGCACCCAAATAATATATACTAGGTGGAGGTGTATAGCCCGCACCCAAAGCTTTGTAAGCAAAAACTATCGCTACCAGAGAAAGTAACGATACTAAAACTTTTTTATAAAAAGAGGACATATTTTTTAATAAATTTTTAAACTAATCTTTAATAATGCCTTTATTATACAACTTAAAAGGCAAAAAACTGCAAAAACTGTGGATAACCCGCACACTTATTTTGTTATACTTTTTCTTATGAATTACGTGTATGTGCTGAAAAGTACTATTGATAATGAACTATATATTGGAAGTACAAATGACCTAAAAAGAAGACTGCGTGAACATAACACAGGAAAAAGCTTTTCTACAAGCTGGAGAGGTCCTTTTGAATTAATATATTATGAAGCTTACAAAAACCTTAAAGATGCTAGAGAAAGAGAAAAAGCTTTAAAATTAAGGGGAAATTCCAGAAAACACCTTATAAACAGAATCTCACGCAGTCTTTAATAATAAAATAAGTGTGCGGGTTGACAAAACATTCAAATGGTAGTATACTATTGACAAATAATGATTTTCGGGTTTCTTTGAAAAACATTTAATTTAGTTGCAAAAGTATGGAATAGTATTCCCTATTTCTGCAACTAAATTAAATAATATGTGAGGTCAAAATGAAAACGCTACTAGCTTTACTTATTGTACTCCCATTTTTGTTGGGAGGATGCGATAAGATGCCGTCGGAACCGAACGTTCCGCCGGAAAGTATAACAATTGTTACGATTCCGTTTGTTCAGATATCAACTACGGCAACAACTGCGGTAGTAACAAGTTCAGTTGAGACAAACGGGCCAGTAAGTTTAGTTGTGAAATATGGAGTTGGTAACTACAACAATGTCGTAGGTGGTGTTCCAACCAACTTCAATTTGTCCACAAGTGTGGACGCAAAACTTTCTGATCTGGTACCAAATACAAAGTACCAGGTACGGATACAGGCTATGGATACAAAAAATGTTGTAAAGTTCACGAAGGACACAACATTTGTGACAAACCAATTACAAGTTGGTGATACCTACAAAGATGGAGTAGTAATTTCCGTTGATCAATCAGGTCACGGAAAATACATCAAAAAAATTACCCAATTAATGACTTGGACAAAAGCGAAGACGGCAGCTGACTCTTTAGGAGGAAAACTTCCGACAGTAGAACAGCTACTGCAATTATATCCTGATAAAGAAAAATTCGGGTTAGATAAAGAGGTTTATTGGTCTTCAGAAGAAGATCCAACAAACCCAACCACTATTGTGAAGTCTGTGGTTTTTAACTCAAGCACACAACCAGAGTTTAACGGAAAAATGGTATATTCCCTTAAAATAATGATCAATAGTGTAATAGTAATTTGTTCTTTCTAATTTTGTTCTTTTTTAAAA
>DAHVYC010000117.1 GCA_027327845.1 Candidatus Nomurabacteria bacterium | reverse complement strand
TTTTTTTAGCAATATATATTTGCGTATAAAATCGATGAAAGGAGTTGAATTAGTTTATTATAATAAAATGCTTCAGAATAAAATCACCCAGTTTATGTTTTTCACTAAGGTTATAGGGCTTATTCTTTTTATATTTTTATTCATATTATCTATTTTTATATCTTACAGCGCTATAAAGTTAGTTATTCTTAGGAAACAAAACGAAATAGAAATATTAAAGCTTATAGGGGCTACCGACAATTACGTCAGAATACCGATGTTCATAGAGGGGGAAATAGGTACCGTTTTATCCTTTTTAGTTTCTATCCTGCTTCTTTTTGCAATTTATGAAATATTTATATTTTATAAATTTGACAGTTTTCTGGAATTTTTCCATATAAAAATAATTTTTTTAAATCCGGCGCAAATAGCTTTAGTATTTTTAATAGCCGTAATATCGGGTATCGCCGGAACGTATCTGTCGTCTAAAAAATTCTTCTAAGGCTTTATTTTCGGATTAAATACCGG
>DAHVYC010000116.1 GCA_027327845.1 Candidatus Nomurabacteria bacterium | reverse complement strand
GGACGCGCACCGGAACGACCCGGACTTTAAGGGCGTGACGTGGCGCATTTATCTCGGACGAACGAACTCAATGTGGCGGACCCAGCGCGAACTGGTGAAATTGCTCGATGTGAAGGGCAATACGGTGGATGCGTTCTCGTATTAAAACCGCAAACCTATAGTATCTTTTGTGCGCCCGGTTGGGAACGATCCAACGACCTTCTCCTTAAAAGGGAGCTGCTCTACCAGCTGAGCTACGGGCGCGAGCGAGGATAAGAGAATAAAAGATTACTTTCATCCTCTTACTCCGAGCGAGCGCACAGTATGGTACTCCATACGGGCGCGCGGCCTCTGGCTCGGACTTGTACTCGTATTTCTACCACCTACTACCCATTTCTTCTAGTGCTACTCTAGTTGTAATGAATCCTGACTGGCATACCGTAGTCGGTACCGGAGCAAGCTTATTGTTGCTCGCGCTTATCGTTCCCTATATCAAAAGCATCATTACGAGCACGACGCGGCCAAGCGCAGT
>DAHVYC010000115.1 GCA_027327845.1 Candidatus Nomurabacteria bacterium | reverse complement strand
ACCTTTAATACTATAAGTTTCCATAAAAAATTATATTTGTTAATTATATACTAGTCCCTGGATTTTTTACCAATTTTCTGTTATAAATGGGTAGTTATCGATATGGTGCCTATAGTGTAATGGTTAGCACTAGAGTTTGTGGAACTCTCAGTCTGGGTTCAAATCCCAGTAGGCACCCTTTTATTTATTGAGCTTTTTTAGAAACACAGCTTGTTTCTGATATAGGATCAAGAACAGTAACTTTATTTCCAGCACTATCTGCACAATAGTAAGAGATGGGTGTTGTAGAAAGTGGCACGATTAAAGCCCAGGCATTTGGAGTAGAATAACAATATCCTTCATTTTTTGTAATAGAAAGGAGTGAGTTCATTGTACCTGAAATAGAACTTACAGCTGTATCAGCTCCTTTATTGTGACCTTCTGGAGAGAACATAGAACCAGACTCTGGAGTCATACAACTGCCAGTTGGGTTAGATTTCTTACCATAAGAGCCTACCGCGTTTTTAAAAAGAACGGACTG
>DAHVYC010000114.1:267-520 GCA_027327845.1 Candidatus Nomurabacteria bacterium | reverse complement strand
AGCGGTGCCTTCAACCACTCAGCCACGCCTCCTTACTTTGTTCGTCGTCGTGTCTTCGTGCCCTCTCGGGCCCTTCCTTATGTCTTTATGCTAAAGCATATTAGACATTTCTGCAAAAGCAGAATCAGATAAAATATGAGAAGCAGTTCATATTTTATAGCCACGTCTCCGTAATGTAATTTACCACTTTTTGCGATTTTTTCAAAAATAATATAATATATAGCCATTGGCCCTATCGTCTAACGGTTAGGAC
>DAHVYC010000114.1:0-257 GCA_027327845.1 Candidatus Nomurabacteria bacterium | reverse complement strand
CATCGCCTTTTCAAGGCGGTAATCAGAGTTCGATTCTCTGTAGGGTCACTGCGACAAAACTGAGCACTCTTTACGAGTGCCTTTTTTGTGCAGTGATCCTAAGTAAGCAAACTACTTTGCTTACGTCAGAGAATCGAAGAGCTTTTCATTATTAGTGAAAAATTCATTTTGAACTAATTGAAAAGGTGTACTGAACCTGTAAGGTTCGATAAGTGTACCCACGGTCTCTGTAGGGTTTTTAATAATTTGTGGACCAC
>DAHVYC010000112.1 GCA_027327845.1 Candidatus Nomurabacteria bacterium | reverse complement strand
GAGGGAAGACAATAAATTGCGTTATTACCTCAAAAATACCAAAATAAGCCAGCTCATAAAAGATATTAAAGATGTTCAGAAAACCAGCGATTTAAAAGAATTAAAAATATCTCAGTCTGCTTCAAGCAACAGCAGTTATAAAAGTTAAAAAACTTACTGCCGTTTTAAATCAGGTCGGTAAGTTTATTTATTTTGCGTTACATAGTTAACAGTCTAACAATTAAATAAGAATTACGAATAAGGAGGATATTCTAAAATGAGTGAAGAAGTAAAAAATCCGATTACGGAGAAGATTGAAAGTACTAAAGGCGGACATTTTTATAAAGAAATCATGAAAGATTTCCGAATTAAAGAATCTCTGCACGGCTGTCTAAATTGCGGTACTTGTGTTGCAAACTGTCCTGCAGCTGCTTTTTATGATTACTCTCCACGCGAAGTATGTCAGATGATGATAGAGGGCGATGAAGAGACTATTGAAGAATACATGAAGAGCAAAATATGGAACTGCGCTCAATGTTTCAGCTG
>DAHVYC010000111.1 GCA_027327845.1 Candidatus Nomurabacteria bacterium | reverse complement strand
TGAAACCGTCAATCGACAAGCAGTGGAACCACTATTGTTTACACGTGGAACCGCGTGCCTTTTGCATAATGAGCCGGCTAGTTATTTTCAGTGGCGAGGCGAAGCCGACGAGGCGAAGCCGAAGGGAAACCGAGTCTGAATAGGGCGAATAGTCGCTGGGAATAGACGCGAAACGGGATGATCTATCCTTGAGCAGGATGAAGTCCGGGTGACACCGGATGGAGGTCCGAACCAGTATGGGTTGAAAACCGTTTGGATGACTTGAGGATAGGGGTGAAAGGCCAATCAAATTCCGTGATAGCTCGTTCTCTCCGAAATAGCTTTAGGGCTAGCCTTGCGTGGACCGTCGCGGTGGTAGAGATCTGAATGGACTAGGGGCCTTCCCAGGTTACCGAATCCAACCAAACTTCGAATGCCGTGAATGCGTAACGCGGGAGTCAGACAGTGGGGGCTAAGCTTCATTGTCGAGAGGAAAACAGTCCAGACCATCAACTAAGGTCCCCAAATCCATGCTCAGTGGGAAAGGAAGTCGAGAGGCTCAGACAGCC
>DAHVYC010000110.1 GCA_027327845.1 Candidatus Nomurabacteria bacterium | reverse complement strand
GGAAGGTTTGCGCACTGACCGCAGCTTTTGTGCTGGTAATGCATATCTAAAGGCACTTTCTTTTTGATGCCGTACATAACTTCTTCTTCTTTATAAGGTCCAATAATATGTGCGATTTTAATCTCGCCTTCTTCTTCCAATTTTTTCATTTCGGCTCTAATATCATGTGCGTGATAATTCATGCCCTTAGCATGATTTATGCCTGTTTTAACGTCGTTTATTTCATAAGACATTTTGTCCTCCAATATTAAGGTAATTAATATTTATTAAACTTTAGGCTATTTACTTTTAGAAGCTTCTAATTTTTCCTTTTTCTCCTTAATTCTTCCTTCCATTTCTTCCGCCTTATCCTCCATATCGTCCTGAACTATATCGACTAAAAATGGAAATACGGTCCCGACTTTTTCTAAGGCGCCGCTTTCTTCCCATATTTTTTGCATTTCATATATGGTGTAATCTTCAGCCGCCCAAGCTCTATCTACCACGTTCATGCCGGGAAAACCCTTAAATAACTCTTCCCTCATTTCCATTTTTTTAGAAGAAAGTTCTAT
>DAHVYC010000010.1 GCA_027327845.1 Candidatus Nomurabacteria bacterium | reverse complement strand
TCCTTGAATATTTAAGAAGTTACGGAGATTCAACAAATGAGGTTTGTGATATTGATATATCAAAATTACCAAACTAACCGACACTTTCTATGAAAAGAATAATATTTTTTCTTTTTATTTTTGCTTCGTGTTTTTTATTTTTTGTCCCTCATATTATTGCTAGTGAATTATGTTCAAAAGAAGGATACACAGTTGTAACCATTAATGGGATTTTCACTGACAAGAAAGGTGCAATTTTGAATAGAGATAATCTAAAGAAAAATTTACTACCCACTTTCAACAATCAACCCCTTACAATAGATTTTCTTTACAACCCCACCCATTTAGCTGGGGCGATGGATCTTGTGGATGTCGTGGCGCAAGCTGTCATTGATAAAAATGACGATTACGACATGGATGAGATTTTAAATGATGCCAGCAAGAAAGTTAAAACAAAAAAAGTTCTTTTAGTGGGTCACTCGCAAGGCACTTTTTATACCAATAATTTATATGATAGTGTAACGTCAAAAAAAGTTGGGGTATCTCCGAAGTCTATCGGTGTATACAACGTAGCCACGCCCGCTGATAGGGTGGCCGGAGAGGGGAAATACCTTACCTCAGATACAGATACTGTTATTAACTCCACAAAATTGAAAATACTCATTGCTCCTTTGGCGCCTAATATACATATACCACTTAAATCCGGCGATGATCCGAAGGGACATAGCTTCTCTGACGTGTATTTAAAGTATCAAGCGAATAGGATAGTTTCGGATGTTAAGTTGATGCTCTCTTTGTTAAAAAATGACGAAGGACGCAATACAGACACTCCTTGTATCCCTCCACTGGAACTTACTTTAATGCACAAAGCGCAAGGAGCAGCTTTTGCCGTGGCAGACCCTATGGCTGTTTATACCAAGGCAGGACTTGTGAATCTTTATAATACAAGTTCATACATAGCAGATGCTTCTTTTAATCTCGGATCCAAAATAGGTTCCATAATCCATAATTCCGCCTTAGCTATCGGCAACGCATTCTCAGGGCTTTTTGCAAATGTGGCGGCCAGTTTGCCGGAAGATACAAGTACGCTTACCACGCTTACACCGGATACGTTGAATAATGATAATAATCAAAATAATGCGGATAACCCGGGGCCAGTTACTGAACCAGTTGTAGAGGAAATCATTCAAGAAACGGAAACAAACACAGATGCACAAAACATAGTAGAAAATAATTCTGAAAATATTATTAGTACAGACCAGAGTCAGACTGAAAAAGCGGAAGTTCTTCTTGATGGATTTCAGCAAAATGTACCAGAACAAGAAAAAGCAGAGGAAGCAACCTCAAATGTTTCAAGCACGTCGCAGGAAGAGAAAATCGAATATCCGAATTTATTACCTGGAACAGGAGGTAAGGCGGCGAGCAGTAATGATGTAGAAAATGGCGGCGGGGGAGGAAATCCTCCTGCTAGCGATACGATTGCGCCAGTCATAACGCTTGCCGGCGCTCTATCTGTCGATGTCGAAAAAGATACTGTTTATACTGATGCCGGGGCGACCGCACTTGATGATATTGATGGCGATCTTACTTCTTCTATCGTAAAAAGCGGAACTTTTACCGATACTGCGACTGTCGGAAATTACACTATCATATATACCGTGTCGGATGCTGCGGGAAATGTTTCCACAAAAACTCGTACAGTTAACGTAATCGCGCCTCCACCTCCTCCTCTTAATACTACGATCATTAATACGAATACCATTTTGACTTCCGGTGAATACAATTATGAAAATTTAGTAGTAACTAACAATGCGATTTTGACATTAGAAAGTGATCCGCAATCTGCCAGCGCTTTCAAGGGAGTAAAAATAAATGCTGTAAATATTACTGTCGATAACGGTTCATCTATCGTGGCTGATGGCAAAGGATACACAAGCGGTCCCGGCACTCCATCAGGTTCGGATTTTTATGCTGGTGGAAGTTATGGTGGAGTTGGAGATATGAATACCACATCCCCGATATATGGTTCTGCCAAAGAGCCGATTGATTTAGGAAGCGGAGGAGCTGATGCTTTTCACGGTGGCGGAGCTATTAGGTTGGCAGTTACCAATATGCTTACAAATAATGGAGTTATTTCCGCGAATGGGCAAGTAAATGCAAGTGGAGGAAGCATATATATTACCACGGACAACATATCCGGAAGTGGATCTTTCAGCGCAAACGGCGGAGATATACATGCGAGTAGCGCTGTTTATCGACCTGGCGGAGGTGGGCGAATTGCTCTTTATTACAAAGCTAGTTCTTTCAACGGAAAAGCAGAAGCCTTGGGTGGATGTGGTACGCCTGATGGATTCACTAAAATTTGCGCAGGAGACGGCTCAGTGGGATTTTTTGATATGTTGAACAATGATCTCTTTATCTATTCTTCTTGGATTTTCCAAAAAAACGACAGCCCATTTAATTTCCGCCATATTGTGCTGACCAACGGTGCTAAGGTAAGCGGAGAAGAAACAGCCAGTATTACAGCGGATGACTTGCTTCTCGATAAAATATCTTTTTTTACTCTGGCTTCCAATCAGAGTATTTCTATACCATTTATCACTATCGATACAGGTTCTACCTTTACTCTTTCAGATAACGAAATTTTGACCGTGAATACTCTAACTGTAAAAGGAAATTCTTTCGTTACCGTAGCTTCGGAGAAAAAACTGTCTTTGTCTGTTTCAAATATTAATATTGAAGCCGGCTCTTCAATTTCTGCCAATGGAAAGGGGTATAAACAGGGGAATGGACCGGGGGCTGCGATGGGCTCGCATTTCTATGCTGGCGCTTCCTATGGTGGGCTTGGTTGGGACAATACTCCGGAATCTATTTATGGATCTGAAACGGACCCGATTGATTTCGGAAGCAGCGGTACTGGTGTACGTACCGCGGGTGGTGGAACTATCAGACTGATCATCACTGATACTTTATCGAATGATGGAGTAATTTCCGCCAATGGTGATCCGACTTCGAGTGGCGGCAGTATTTATGTGACGACAAAAAATTTAGCCGGCAATGGATTGTTTTCTGCTAATGGAGGTTCGGGGGAGTGCGGCAATACTTGCAATGGTCCAGGCGGTGGAGGGCGCGTTGCCATATATTATGAAAAGTCATCTTTTCCGGCTGAAAACATAAAAGCTTTAGGTTCAAGCAATGGCGATAGAACTTCCGGAAATGGGACGGTGAAGATAGTCGATACATCTATTCCTCCACCTCCGCCGCCGGATACTACTCCTCCTTCTGTCACTAGTTATACTTTTAATAGTGTGGCAGGGGACATAACCATAGACCCGACAGTGAATCCTCTCGCTATAGCCATTACTGCAAGCGAGAATGTGAACTGGATGTCTATAAAATTGGAGAATCAAGCTGATCCGACGATTTATAAAATTTTTCAATCCGGATCCGGGTGCGTAGACGGTACAAATACATGCTCTAAGACTTGGGATGGGACTTTATCCGGCGGTTCTCCGGCTCCAGCTGGGACGTATAAAATCAAGTTGCATATGAAGGATGCCGCGAATAATGAATTTTACGATTACCTAACTCCTTATGTAATCAATGTAAGTATGGCCATCTAAGGCGACGTCCAACGTCGACGTTGGACGTCGACGAGTTATCCACAGGTAATAAAAATGGGACTTCATTGCGAAGTCCCGGAGGAATAAAACTTTTTTAAGTCGATGCTAACAGTAACGAATAGATACAGCATAAATAATGGTAGGATCCAAGAAATTTTACCCATTATAGTTCCTGTTCCTTCACTCAAGAAATGACATAGTATTAAACCTATAGGTAGTGTAAGCAGAAAAAAGATTTTGAAATAAATATTTTTCAGACATAGTAAACCCGTAGTTGGTATTATTTGTCTGAAAGGGGAATAATTACTTGCTATATATTTCTGAATATCTTTTTCTCTCTCTACCACAGATACGTACTCTAACACATTCCATATGGAAGTAATGAACGCTGCTTCCAATATGTTTATTACTAGGTAGATCCACCACGATACCAATAACAATTCTTTAGGCATGATATTCTCCAGATTTTTGTTTGTGAACTGTTTCTTTCACTATACAGAATTTGAGGAATTTATCAAATAGGGTCAAGTGGCATAATTTACATTTTTTATACTGAAAAAGGGGCGTTCTTTAAACGTCCCTTTGGAAATTAATACCTTTCAGTATCATATTGTATAATACTGTTATTCTTTTTTGGCTTTAGGTGCAAGTAAAGCCAGTTATCAATTATGAAGAACATTATTGAGATCCATAGTAGTGTTGGTTCGCTATCTAAATAGAAAATAGAGATAGCAGTGGCTATGGAAATGAATGAGTAAAAACAATTTGCCGTCCCTTTATTTTTTATATATACCATGCCCATAGGGTATAGTACTTTTACTTTTAAACCCCTTATAAAATTTTTTTCTGACCATACGGCGATAAGGGATAAAGTTCCTATTCCATTAGCTATAATGAGTATGCACCATACAGAATAGAAAAGCGAAAAGAAAAACTGACTTTTTGTCATAGACAGCCTCACGAATTTGATGAACAATTAATTAATTAAAATTATTTTCTCGTATTATAATATACCTCAAAGTTTTGTCAAATTAGGGGGTTCTGTGCTATATTAAATATATGACAAAACATTTTCTGAAGACCTTGACCATATTCGCGATAATGATAGTGATAGGGCTTCTAGGGGTCCTACTCATAACCAACCTCGGAAATAACGCAGAAATGACGGGGAATGGGAATAGCAACAACGGAGCACAAGTTGCAAAATAAATTGTTTGTGATATTATAAAAATACCGCAAAGAAGGCCCCGACCAAAGTCGGGATTCCGACACAAGGTCGGAATAGGCAGTCGAAAGACATAGGACCTGCTCAGTGGTCGATTGTGGATAGTTTTTGCGGCCTTAGGCCGTTTTTTATTTTAAATATTTTACAAAACTCTTTCTTGGCATACTTTTTATAAAACGCGCATAATTTTCTACTGAAAATTTGCTATGCTCGGCTCGTCAGCCTGCGCAATGTTTTCTAAAAAGTACGCCCGCGACAAGTTTTGTAATTTAAGTGAATTATGCTGTTAAAATCAAAAAAAGAAGAAATGATAAAAAGCCTTGATAAGGCCCTGAAAGAATCAGAGTCTGTCGTTTTCGTCAATTTCCATGGGATGAACGTTGCCGACGAGACGCTTCTTCGAAAGGGACTAAGAGATCAAGGAGTTAATTACAAAGTGTCTAGAAAGACATTGCTTAAACGAGCATTGGATAAAAAAGCTGAAGGGGAAATACCGGAACTTTCCGGGGAAGTAGCCTTGGCCTATTCGAACGATAAAACTTCTTCTGCCAGAGAAATTTACAATTTTCAGAAAGAACACAAAGGCGTTCTAGAGATTTTGGGCGGAATTTTCGAAGGAAAGTTCGTAGGCAAAGATAAGATGATGGAGATAGCGACGATCCCGTCTAGGGAAGTATTGCTCTCAAAGATTGCATTCTTACTCAAGTCTCCTATGCAGCGTTTGGCTATCGCTGTAAATGAAGTAGCTAAAATTAGAAGCTAGTGATTAGTTTCTAGTAACTCGTAAAAACAGAATTTATTAATAATTCTAGAAGCTAGAACCTAGCAACTAGAACCTAACTTAAAATATTATGTCAAAATTTGATTCATTTTTGAAAGACCTGGAAGGCGCGTCAGTTCTCGAATTGAACGAGCTCGTAAAGGCGATAGAAGAAAAATTCGGAGTTTCGGCAGCAGCAGTGGCAGCAGCCGGACCAGCAGCCGGAGGAAATGCCGCAGCCGCTGAAGAGAAAGATTCATACAACGTGGTTCTTGCCTCTGCAGGGGAACAAAAAATCGCTGTTATGAAAGTGGTAAAGGAAGTTTTGGGTCTCGGACTCAAGGAAGCCAAAGATTTAGTGGATGCCGCTCCTTCTGCACTCAAAGAAGGTATGAAGAAAGCTGAAGCTGAAGATTTGAAGAAAAAGATAGAAGAGGCAGGTGGAAAAGTGGAGCTGAAATAAAGGAATATATAAAAAAACAAGATGCAAAGTTTTTGTCGGTACGGATTTTTTGAAGCTTAAAAAATCCTGAAATGCTCGCGCCGTCGCGCTCGCAACCCCTTAAAAACTTTCATCTTGTTTTTATTTTATTTAAAGGTGTCCGACGTCTTGTATTTTTAAACAAAGGTAGTATTATATAAACATATGGAAATTCTAGGTAAAATACTAGGCAACCCGGCCAGGGTCAAAATAATGAGGCTTTTTCTGCTTAATACGAAAGATGGTTTTAGTAAAAAAGACATTATAAAAAGAAGCAGAGTAAATAGTGGCATGGTGGGTAAAGAAATTAAACTCCTCTATTCAGCTGGGTTCATAAAGAAACATTCCAAAATATGGTATTTCAATCCAATGTTCAAGTACGGGAAGGAATTCGACCGCTTGCTCATAGGTTCTGATACTCTGGATAAGAAGATGATCGCTGATACTTTCAAGAAAGTCGGGAGAGTGAAGCTCTTGTTGGTTTCTGGTATTTTTATAAAAAATAAAGACACCAGAGTAGATCTACTTGTAGTCGGGGATAAGATGAAAAGAAGCAAAATAGAAGAAGCGGTGCATAAACTAGAAGCGGAAATAGGCACAGAGATAGTCTACGCTGTGTTCGATACTAAAGAATTTACATACAGACTTGATATGTATGATAAGTTAGTAAGAGATATATTGGATTTTCCTCATGAAATTGTTTTGGAAACTAAAGAGTTATCCAAGTTTCTCGCTTCTCCGAAGTATATAAAACCATAGTTTATCCTTATTTTTAGCTACGAATGAGGATTTTGGGTTTTCCACATAAAATCCCTAAAAATAGTGGAGAATTGGTATAATTATATTAGAACTTCATAAGGTCGAAACTTTGAAAGTTTTATTATCTCAGCTGAAAAGCTGATCCGCATTCGCGGGATTATCAATAACATTTACAAATTATGAGTAATATTTGGTTGACATGGGGCGATGTATTCAATGCTTCACTGCAAAGCTTGTGGTGGAATTTCGTTCAATTCGCTCCGAGGCTTATATTAGCCATCATTTTCTTTGTCATAGGCTGGGTGCTGGGCGCTTTGATCGCTAAGGCTTTCGAGCATGTTTTCAGTGCCTTGAAAATCGACAATTTTTTCAACGGACTTGGCGCAAGTAACTTCTTTAGAAAGGCCGGAATAAATTTCAATTCTGGATATTTCGTCGGGCAGGTCGTGAAGTGGTTTGTGATCCTCGTTTTCCTTCTGCCTTCTCTTAATCTAGTGGGCTTGGATTACGTGGCTTCTTTCCTAGAGACAGACGTGCTCGGATTTTTGCCAAGGGTTGTCGTGGCAGTATTCATCCTAATAATAGCTACAGTCGTCGCAGACTTTTTGTCAAAGACAGCTGTCGCAGGATCCCGCGCTATGAGCTTAAAGTCATCTCACATGCTGGGTTCTTTGGTTAAATACGCAGTATGGGTGTTTGCTTTCATTATGGCTTTGGGTCAGCTTGGAGTGGCAGAGGGGTATATGAATACTCTTTTTGCCGGAATCATCGGTATGATTGCCCTAGCTGGAGCTCTTGCCTTCGGTTTAGGCGGAAAAGATGCCGCTGGTAGATTCATCGATAAGCTTGGAGAAGAGATGTCTCATAGAGGATAATTCTCTTTGTTTTAATAGAGTTGAAGAAAAAAGATGTCATTACTTGACATCTTTTTTCGTTCTGATATACTCTTCCTATCAGTATGATTAATACAAGAAACAGCATCATAAAAGAGCGGTATAGATAGACGTTTCTTTTGTCTGTTAAAGCCGCCTAGAGAGCGGTTTTTTGTTTGCTGAACCGGTTAGAATATTGAAAATATAAGGCTGTCGCGACCACAAGTATGTCGGAGAGACATACGAATCAACAAGACGAGGGTCTTTTCATGCCTGCCTGACGGTAGGCAGGTCGCAGACAGAACAGGTTTCATAGCCAAGCGGTTGGTGATGAGGCCTTGCCCGCACACTTATTTTTATAAAGCAGCTAGAAGTTGCGCGCCTTTGGCGCGTTGTAAAAATAAGTGTGCGGGTTAAATGGTTTGTAAATTTCTTAACAGGAAATTTAAGGGCGTACGGTGGATGCCTAGACTTTAAGAGGCGAAGAAGGACGTGGCGTTGCTGCGATAAGCTCCGGGTAGGTGCTAAGCTACCATTAATCCGGAGATCTCCGAATGGGGAAACCCAAATTGGTAAACCCAATTTGTCCTCTCGAGCAATCGAGGGACGCATACCCTGGGAAGTGAAACATCTCAGTACCAGGAGGAATAGAAACAAATATGTATTTCCTTAGTAGCGGCGAGCGAAAAGGAAGAAGCCCAAACTTCTGTAGTAATACAGAGGGGTTGTAAGGTAACAATGTAGATTTCTAGAAGAGTCAAAAAATAAATTATTAGTTGAAATCGCTGGAAAGCGATACCGTAGGAGGTGATAGTCCCGTAAACGAAAATAATTTATCTCTTTTGTTGTTATTCTTGAGTACCCCAGGACACGAATGGCCGGGGGGAATCTAGCGGAACTAACCGCTAAGGCTAAATACTCTTAAAGATCGATAGTGAACTAGTACCGTGAGGGAAAGGTGAAAAGCAGCCCGGTTAGGGCGGTGAAATAGACCTGAAACCGTATGTTTACAAGGAGTCGGAGCTCCGCTTTTGCGGAGCGACGGCGTGCCTATTGAAGAATGAGCCAACGAGTTTATTCATGCTGCAAGGTTAAGTTGACTAAAACAACGAAGCCGAAGGGAAACCGAGTGTTAACAGCGCGATTAAGTAGCATGCATAAGACCCGAAGCCAGGTGAGCTTGCCATGAGCAGGATGAAGCCCTGCGAAAGCAGAGTGGAGGTCCGAACCGGTATGTCGTACAACGCATTCGGATGACTTGTGGTAAGGAGTGAAAAGCTAATCGAACCTGGTAATAGCTGGTTCTCTCCGAAATAGCTTTAGGGCTAGCGTCAAATGTTTTTTCCGGGGGTAGAGCACTGGAAGGTTTGGACAGGTCGAAAGATCGCTAAACCTATCAAACTCCGAATACCGGTCCGATCTTGTATCGGACTCCGACTTTGGTCGGAGATTTAAAAGTTTGGCAGTTACACTGTGGGGGCTAAGCTCCATTAGTGAAAAGGGAAACAGCCCAGATCTCCAAATAAGGTCCCTAAATTTATACTAAGTGTAAGACAAGAAGGTGAAATTTCTCTGACAATGAGGAGGTTGGCTTAGAAGCAGCCATCCTTTAAAGATAGCGTAACAGCTCACTCATCTAGAGATTTTGCGTCGAAAATAATTGGGGCTAAGTATAATACCGAATTTGAGGATTCGTGAATTTCATAGAGGAAAAAAAGTTCTTTGTTTTTATAGGCGAGAGTAGCTCAGTCTGGCAGAGCGGAGCTGTGCCACAGCTCATGTCGCGGGTTCGAATCCCGTCTCTCGCTCGAAATTTTATTTTTTACCGCGGCGTTAGCTCAGTTGGGAGAGCGCTTCTCTGACAAGGAAGAGGTCACTGGTTCGATCCCAGTACGCGGCACGAAAGAAATAGAATTATCGGGTTCTAAGGAACATAAGTTATTAAATGCGAAATTTAGTTGCGGCTAACCGATTTAATTTCTGTAACACCAGAACCCGTCCAAAATTGAAGCAAGAAAAAACATCTTCTTGCTTCCTCTATGAAGTTCACGAGTGGTAGGAGAGTGTTCCACTCGTCCGACTTGAGAAGGTCGGACAAAGCTGTAAAGGAGGACTCGCGAGAGCCTCTGGAGCGTGTGGAAGTAAAAATGTTGGCACAAGTAACCGCAATCTGGCTGAGAACGCCAGACGTCGAAAGATCAAGGTTTCCTTGGTAATGTCAATCAGCCAAGGGTTAGTCGGGCCTAAGGGAATGGCGAAAGCCGTACTCGATGGACACAGGGTTAATATTCCCTGACTTTCATATTTTGTGACGGGATGACGGAGTGCAGTATGCATTGCTCATTATTGGATTTGAAGTTTGTGTCTTGAGGATGTCTTCCAGGAAAATCCGGGAGAGACCGCTTTAATGCGGACCATCCAAGAGAAGCAAAAAATTTTCTCGTTCGCGAGAGGATAATAATGCAAAGCGCGCTTCCAAGAAAAATCTCTAAACTTAAAGATATGAAATCCGTACCGCAAACCGACACAGGTGATCAGGTCGAGTAGACCAAGACGAACGAGTGAGTGGTCCCCAAGGAACTCGGCAAAAAAGCAGCCGTAACTTCGGGATAAGGCTTGACGCTCCGCAAGGAGCGCCCGCAGCGAAAGTATTCCTGGCAACTGTTTACCAAAAACACAGCTCCCTGCGAACTCGCAAGAGGATGTATAGGGGGTGACACCTGACCAATGCCAGAAGGTCAAATATCGGCGTTTTCTCTCTACCGCAAGGTGGAGAGGAGGTGACTGATATAAGCCCTGGTGAATGTCGGCCGTAACTATAACGGTCCTAAGGTAGCGAAATACCTTGTCGGGTAAGTTCCGACGCGCACGAATGGTGTAATGACTGGGAAACTGTCTCGGGGACCAGCTCGGTGAAAATACAATACCGGTGAAGATGCCGGTTAAGTGCAGTTAGACGAAAAGACCCTAGAAGCTTTACTATAACTTGATATTGAGCATGTTTTTTAACTGCGTAGAATATATGGGAGACTTTGATGTACAGATTTCGGTTTGTGCGGAGTCGACAGTGCAATACCATACTTTTGACAGGCATGTTCTAACCAATACGGCAAAAACGTATTGAGACAGTATCTGGTGGATAGTTTTACTGGGGCTGTACCCTCCTAAAGAGTAAAGGAGGGGTTTAAAGGTAAGCTAGGCGCGAATGGAAACCGTGCCGATAGTGTAATGGCACAAGCTTGCTTGACTGTAAGGGGTACATCCCGAGCAGGTGGGAAACCAGAACATAGTGATCCGACCATACGCATTAGACGCGGTGGAAGCTCAACGGATAAAAGCTACTCTAGGGATAACAGGCTAGTTCCGCCTAAGAGTTCATATCGACGGCGGAGTTCGGCACCTCGATGTCGGCTCACCTTAGCGCGGTGGTGGAGAAGCTACCAAGCGTTTGGCTGTTCGCCAATTAAAAAGGTACGCGAGCTGGGTTCAGACCGTTTAGGACCTCACCCCAACCCTCCCCTTAGTAAGGGGAGGGCGAAGGGAGGGGTATTGAACAGTCTGAATCTTCAGAGGAAAATAATTCATTAGTGAATTAGAATCCCGACCTTGTGTCGGGACCCCGATTTTGATCGGGGCTGTTATATATAAATTGAAATCAACCATTGCTAAGCAAATAAAATTTTTGCAGCAATCACGGCGGTCGCAGAAAGTAATTTTTGCGTAACAAGCTGACTTGTTCGGTGGAACCTTTATGAGGCAATACCGAGCCTTGTACCATATGGTGCAGGGTGTAGAGACTAAACGTCAGCCATCCTTTTAGGATGAAGATATAGTCCGATCCCATAAGTAATTATGGAAAAATTATTTTCTAGAAACTAGAACCTAGTTACTAGAACCTAATTATAGATGCGTGAGACAGGTTGGTCTCCTATCTACTGCACTCGTTGATTCTTGAGAAGATCTGCTTCTAGTACGAGAGGACCGAAGTGGACTGACCTCTGGTGTACGAGCTCTACTGCCAAGTGGACTGCTCGGTAGCTATGTCGGGAATGGATAACCTCTGAAAGCATCTAAGAGGGAAGCCAGCTTCAAGATAAGGAATCGTTAAGAACCGTGAGAGATGATCACGTTGATAGGCTTTAGGTGTAAGCGCAGTAATGCGTTGAGCCGAGAAGTACTAATGTTTCGATTCCTGTTAAGAAATTTGCAAACCAAGTAATTTAAAAAATTCATTGTTTAGTGTTGGTGATTCAACGCAAGGGTCACACCTCTTCCCATTCCGAACAGAGAAGTTAAGCCTTGTAGTGCCGATGATAGTCCTTCGGGGCAAAAGTAGGTAGTCGCCAGCACCAAGCAATGAATTTTTTTGTTTTTATATTAAAAATAGCTGTGGATAACTCGTAGACGTTGGACGTCGACGTCCAACGTCTGCATAAATTAAAAGCGCCCTGAATCGTTAGATCCAGGGGCATTTTAATTTAAAAAATATTTATTTAAGAAGAAACTAGAACAAAAAGCTAGTCAGATTTTCTAGCATCTCAGGAGATATATGGAACTTGAGTAACGAACTCCCACAAGATACTTTGAATCTATTGCCGACATTAAGTTATTATTTGCATTACCATTCGATTTGTCATATTGATTATCGGTTATGCAATAACCTACCGGCGTAAATGTTGCATCACTCAACTTAGCAGTCGTTGTAACGTCATTCACCATTGATATGTTCATAACGCTGAAATAATGTGGTGATATAGCTACCAAGTTACCAGTTGTAATCATCATTGAAAACCCTAAAGAAGAAGAACTTACTGCACCGTTAGCGTTCATCACCATTGGGCTACTCATCATCGTGAAATAATTTGGTGG
>DAHVYC010000109.1 GCA_027327845.1 Candidatus Nomurabacteria bacterium | reverse complement strand
GGTGTGTTTGCAAGTAATGGAATAAGGCATCCATACAAATCAATATTGTCTGTTGAAGATGGTGACGGTAAAATGCTAGAGCAATACCAAGACAATCCATACCAAGTCTTAAGTTCAAACACAACAAACATCCTTTCAGATATTCTATCTGATAATAAAGCGAGGACTCCAACATTTGGACCAAACTCTGTCTTAAATATTCCAGGTCAAGAAGTCGCAGTAAAAACTGGAACAACAAATGATGATAAGGATGCTTGGACGATAGGATATACTCCATCTGTTGTTGTGGGTGTCTGGGCAGGAAACAATGATAATACACCAATGAAGGGTGGTGGTGTAACCATGGCCGGACCAATATGGAACGCAGTTATGACTGAAGCTTTAAAAGACAAACCAGTAGAGTACTTCGAAAAACCAGAACCAGTTAACCCATCTATCCCAGCTATTCTACGTGGTTTTTGGCAAGGAGCAGAAACATTTATAAAAAGTAATACTGTTTATAATAATATGACTGGTCAACCAATAAAAAATAGTCCAGAGGAGGTTTCTGTCACAAATGTACATAATATACTGTATTGGATAA
>DAHVYC010000108.1 GCA_027327845.1 Candidatus Nomurabacteria bacterium | reverse complement strand
AATCACAATGAGATGACGGGTTTTGATGTGGTAGATTCAACCAAAGAATTAAGTAATAAATTCTATTTTATTATTTTGAAAGATATGGGAGACAATCCAAAAATACTAAAAAGGATGCAAGTCTTGGAAAAATTATATAAAGACCGCAATTTAAAAGTTGAAACGATAGAAATAAAAAACGAAAATGTCTGGCATAAAATTTTCTCTTCCCTTCTCTTGGCCGACTGGACTGCCTATTATCTAGCCCTAGAATATGGTCTAGAACCAGAACAAGTCCCCATGGTAGAAGAATTCAAAAAACTAATTTTGGAATAAAAATATCTCTGCGGAGGCGGTGAGATTCGAACTCACGGTCCTGTAAGGGACGGCGGTTTAGTAAACCGCTGATTTAAGCCACTCATCCACGCCTCCAAATTACCCAAGGATTATAACAGAAAAATGGAAAAAAGCTAAGAATATGCTAAAGTAATTAAGTTGTATGGAGCCGTGTCAGAGTGGTCTAACGTACCTCTTTGCTAAAGAGGCAGGGGCTTCAAAACCCCTCGACGGTTCGAATCCGTCCGGCTCCGCATATGGAATTAAGT
>DAHVYC010000107.1 GCA_027327845.1 Candidatus Nomurabacteria bacterium | reverse complement strand
ACCTCCTTGATATGCACTTAGCGTATATTTATGGACCTTAATTAGAGATCTGGGCTGTTTCCCTTTTGGCTGATGGAGCTTCGCCCCCATAGCCTAACTGCTGTGTTTTTAATTCTTGGTATTCGGAGTTTGATAGATGTCGCGAGATTGCTCCCTGTCGAAATCTTCCAGTGCTCTACCCCCAAGAGGAACACACAACGCTAGCCCTAAAGCTATTTCGGAGAGAACCAGCTATTACGAGGTTCGATTAGCTTTTCACTCCTTACCACAAGTCATCCGAGACTATTGCACGGGTCACCGGTTCGGACCTCCATCTATCTTTCGACAAACTTCATCCTGCTCATGGCAAGCTCACCTCGCTTCGGGTCTTATCTATGCTACATTATGTTCGCGCTATTAACACTCGGTTTCCCTAAGGCTCCACTGTTCTAACAGCTTAGCCTGCAACATAGATAAACTCGTTGGCTCATTCTTCAATAGGCACGCCGTGACGGACAGCACTAAATCTTCAAAGTTTTTGAAAACTTAGTGCTGCCCGCTCCGACTCCTTGTAAGTATATGGTTTCAGGTCTATTTCACTCCCCTCATC
>DAHVYC010000106.1 GCA_027327845.1 Candidatus Nomurabacteria bacterium | reverse complement strand
GCATAAACAAGCTAATTAACGAATATAAGGCTAAGATAGCCGCATCCGAAAAAGAGGTCGGCGTTTCTAAAGGCGAACTTAAAAAAATAGTCGAAGCCATAAAAATCGGCGAAGAAAAATCCAAGGTCGCTAAGACCGAGCTTGTAGAAGCGAATTTGAGGCTTGTCGTTTCCATCGCTAAAAAATATTCAAACAGGGGACTTCAATTTTTAGACCTTATTCAGGAAGGAAATATAGGGCTTATGAAAGCCGTCGAAAAATTTCAGTATCAAAGAGGTTATAAATTTTCTACATATGCGACATGGTGGATAAGGCAGGCTATAACGAGGGCAATTGCCGACCAGGCGAGAACTATAAGAATTCCGGTTCATATGATAGAAACCATAAATAAATTAATCAGAACTTCCCGGGCTTTAGTGCAGGAAATAGGAAGAGAGCCGGTTCCGGAGGAAATTGCCGAGAGAATGGACCTTCCCATAGATAAAGTCAGAAAGGTTTTAAAGATAGCCAAAGAGCCTATTTCTTTGGAAACGCCCATAGGCGAAGAAGAAGATACGCATCTTGGAGATTTTATAGAAGACAAGGCGACGGTT
>DAHVYC010000105.1 GCA_027327845.1 Candidatus Nomurabacteria bacterium | reverse complement strand
CGTCAAATAGAGGTTACGCCATATAGAATTGAGACTAAATATAGCGATTTTAGGCACCCAGACGAGGTTTTATTCAGTGATAAGCTAGAAGATGACCTTAAGAGACGCGACTTCACTGTGAACGCTATGGCGCTTAGGAAAGCAAATGGAGAGGCCAGCATAACGGACATCTTTGATGGTATAAAGGACATTAAAGATAAGATGTTAAAAGCCGTAGGACATCCAGATGACCGTTTTAAAGAAGACGCACTTCGAATGTTGCGAGCTGTCCGTATTGCGCTACAGCTTGGTTTTTCTGTGTCTTATGAAAGTAGCGAAAGTATTTTGAAAAATGCGGATTTGATAAAAAAAATATCACCGGAAAGAATTCGCGATGAACTAGAAAAAATAATTATGTCTCAAAATCCGTCTGCTGGGATAATGATGTTGCAAAAATTTGGTTTATTAAAAAATATTATTCCTGAGTTAGAAGAGGGAATTGGTTGTGAACAAGGAGGAGAACACATCTATGATGTTTGGAATCATCTTTTACATGCACTCCAGCATGCAGCAGAAAAAGATTGGCCCCTCGAAGTGCGAATGGCTGCACTTTTCCATGATATTGGCA
>DAHVYC010000104.1 GCA_027327845.1 Candidatus Nomurabacteria bacterium | reverse complement strand
CTGCTCGCCTTGAGGGATTGTTCGCGATCCTCGAGAACGCGCGCCGGTGCTGCGAGCGTGTCTTCAACACTGTTGCCGAATTTCTCCTCCAATTCCATGAGTTCTTTCTGCACCTCCTGATACCTCTCGGCGGGATTCTTTTGCCCAAAACCCTCGCGCCAGCGGAGTTCGGAAGCGCGAGCATCTGAAACGCGCATCTCGCGCGGTGACTTTCCCATGCGTTCCATAGACATACGCTTCGTATAGTAGTCGAGATGCACGGGCAGTGCAATCACGGCGTTGTAGACGCATGGTTTTTCTGGAGCCGGAGCTCGGGATTGAACCGAGGACCCCGTCATTACGAATGACGTGCTCTACCAACTGAGCTACTCCGGCAAAGAGTGTCTAAGGAAATTATCATGACTTCTTCACTTGAGCTAGTAGCCGCCCTTCTAACGCTCGATTGCTTGCTATCCGAGTCGGCCTTCCATTCCCTTTGTTTGAACCCGCATACGTCGGACTAAGCGCATCGCAATTGGGACACACAAGACGCAGATTCTCTTCAGCATTATTCCTCCAGTTACCGTCGATGTGGTCGGCCACTAGCGGCACTACACCAGCTGGCACGCGTTACTGCAGTATGTATAGAACGCCCGTGCAGGTTCTT
>DAHVYC010000103.1 GCA_027327845.1 Candidatus Nomurabacteria bacterium | reverse complement strand
GGATAGGGGTTGTAAGATACATACACTACTTAAGCGCGGGTCGATGCGGACGGTTTCCGTCCGTATCGATCTGCGCTTTGAGAAAGGAAAGGTTACAAAATCTTTCGCTAGCAGAATCGGCTGGAAAGCCGGACCAAAGGAGGTGAGAGTCCTGTACGCGAAAGCGGAAGATCCTTTTAGTATGTAGTCTTAAGTACTTCGAGTTACGAAAATCTCGGAGGAAGCATCCCGGACTATCGGGAAAGGCTAAACATGCTTTGTGATCGATAGTGAACAAGTACCGTGAGGGAAAGGTGAAAAGCAGCCCCGTGAGGGCGGTGAAATAGACCTGAAACCGTACGCCTACAAGGAACCGGAGCTCAAATCCTCCGTCGCAAGACGGAGGGCGAGTGACGGTGTGCCTATTGAAGAATGATCCAACGAGTTTACATATATCGCGTAGTCTAACCCGCCTCAGGCGGGGGAGGCGCAGGGAAACCTAGTGTTAATAGCGCGTGGGTCTAGTACTTCACAAATCTCGTCAATTTGACGGAGCGAATTTTTGATAGATTCGCGGCGCGAGGAACGAAGTGTATTAAGCAAAGCGAATACACGAGAGACGAACAACAAAGAAGCTGGCTAAAATTCGCCCGCTTCGAAGAAGAAGCTCAAAAATAAGCGAGCTCTTCGTTGCTC
>DAHVYC010000102.1 GCA_027327845.1 Candidatus Nomurabacteria bacterium | reverse complement strand
AATCTAATTTTTGTTTAGCTTTTACACGGCCAGAAGCTGCCCTTGCTTTGCCGATTCTTTCGATTGTTATTTTATTTGGAGTGTAAGGAATACCAGAAAGCCAACCACTTAAAGTACTTTTTGATACTCCTGTCTGTTGTGAAATATAATTATAAGAATGCCCTTCTTTTCTTAATTTGAAAACTTTTTTATGTATAGAATTTGAACGAGTCATATACTTCAATTATATCACAGCGTACTATATATGCAAGTTCGAAAATATATTTATTTTTGCTAAAATTTTTACTACAGGTTATACTCTAGAAACAAAACGGGCTGTAGTATACCGGTAGTACAAGCGCTTTGGGAGCGTTTAGACTGGGTTCGATTCCCAGCAGCCCGACAAAATATCATAAGATAATATCACTTACCACTTTTACCCTCGCTTTTTTGTTTTTTATATCTAAAAAGACAACCAATAAGTCAACTTGCCACTCTTTTTCTTCGTCTATTTTTTTATTTAAAAGATATGTTTGGATTGTCCTTGAGAGTCTTTTAAGTTTCCATGGATGCATATTGTCTTCAGGCTTATAACTATCTAATGTTTCTCGTGAAACTCTATCAAGATCAGGTTTAGAAACAGATTTTACTTCAATAAAGTAAAGCTTAGTTTCTTTTTCTGCTATTATGTCTATTTCTCCCCACTTT
>DAHVYC010000101.1 GCA_027327845.1 Candidatus Nomurabacteria bacterium | reverse complement strand
CAGAAAATAGGATTAAGGTCTGCAGAGACAATAGTTGCACTAATCCGGCTCCCGGGATCATTGACTTCAAAATTAATGACGGACAGCCTCTCACTATAGACAAAGGAAAGGTCATCAGCGGAAAAGCTTGGGGAGGCGAACTTGGCTGGGTCACTTTTAATCCCTCTCCTCCTGACAATCTTTATATTTTTGATCCTTCTACAGGGCTCTTGAAAGGAACTGCAAAAAGTGAAAGCTCTGGCATTATCAATTTTGGAGTTACAGGACAAAAAGTTATTATTGACCCTATCACCGGAGAATGGAATGGCTGGGCTTGGGCTTCTGGCCCTTACGGAGGATGGATAAAATTTGATTGCAAAGACAATTCTTGCTTGCGCATAGCATGGCAAGAGGAAAATGTAAATTCTACGACTTTCCCTGTGACAAAAAGCGAAGACTCTTTCATCAATCTAACTCTCGCAGGTTCGAAAGATTCACTTCTTGGAATTTTTAATAATTTTTCTTTTAATCTTGTAAATATTTTTACCGCAATAGGTAAAACAGCGAGCGATATCTATCACTCATTCTCTTCTTTTCTTATCAATCTCCAAAACTCTATTTTCTAAAATTTTTTGCATTTTTCGGTAAAATTTTTCAGTAAAACAGTTGAAATATTTTTTTGTTTTCTTAAAAATGTTGGAAACCAAGTTT
>DAHVYC010000100.1 GCA_027327845.1 Candidatus Nomurabacteria bacterium | reverse complement strand
AACAGGATCCATTGACCGGCACTAATGCACAGACTCCCCCGATCAGCGCTCCTTGAGAACATTGAGCGTTCACAGAAGTTGAAGCGAGGTTGCTTCCGTTATGCCAAAGACCAAAGTTAGTCGTTCCATAGTCAACTGAAACCCATTTGGTGCCAGAAGTGGTATTTGAATTCGGCACTGTGCTGTTAGGATTGTCCTTGGTCACAGCTGTTTGAGCTCCTGTTATTGGATCTGTAACTTTCCAAGACACAGATGAGCTACAAGTCGAAGATCCGAGGGCAATAGAACATGGAGTAGCAGAGACAGTTCCAGTCGGAGCAGCTCCTACCGCTACGCTTGTGGTACAAGATCCACTGCCTCCAGGGCCAGAACAAGTGAACGAGTAAGTAGTTGTCGAATTAAGAGGCCCGACTGATTGCGATCCGGAAGTTGCCTGTGTACCGGACAATCCTCCACCTGAACTTAGGGTACAAGATGTAGCATTTGTCGTACTCCAAGACAATGTAGATGTTCCACCATAACTAACTGATGACGGACTGGTCGAACAGCTTACCACTGGTACACCTGCTTGCGTTGTAGCATAAGCTGAAGAAGAATAACCAGAAAAAACAGGCCTACCGTCATATGCCAAGATTCTATATCCATAAGTAGTGTTGGGAGAAAGCCCGGTGTCGGAATAACTCGTTCCATACCCCCAGTTTAGA